>NATW01000144.1 GCA_003094555.1 gamma proteobacterium symbiont of Ctena orbiculata | reverse complement strand
TCCATTATGTCCCTGGAACCCCCCTTAAAGCGATCACTCGACAGGCTGGATTTATGCTCTGGATCGATATACTGATCATCGCAATCATCGCCCTCTCGGCAATAATCAGTCTGATTCGCGGTTTCGTACAGGAGGCCGTCTCTCTCGCCACCTGGATTGCTGCCTTTACCCTGGCCTGGTTGTTTTTCAGACCCCTGGCGGTCGAGCTGGAGTCCTGGATCGATGTGCAGTCGATCCGGCTGGGCGTGGCGTACGGCATCATTTTAATTGTGGTGCTGATCCTTGGCGCCCTGGTCAACCATTTCATGAAGGTTTTGGTCAATACCACCGGACTTACAGGTACAGACCGTTTGATCGGGGTCTTCTTCGGCGTTGCACGGGGGGCCGTGGTGGTAGCTGTTCTCATTCTGCTGGCGGGTTTGACCCCGTTCCCGAACGACAACTGGTGGCAAGCGTCACAGTTGATCCCCTATTTCAAGGAGATAGCACTGTGGCTGCATGGCTATCTGCCTGATGATATTGCTGCAAACTTCCAATACTGATCCGGAGAACTGAAGCATGTGCGGTATTGTGGGAATTGTAGGTAAGACACCGGTAAACCAGTCACTCTACGATGCACTTTTGGTGTTGCAGCATCGGGGGCAGGACGCGGCCGGCATCGTCACCTGCGAAAAGGGCAAGCTCTTCCTGCGTAAGGCCAACGGCCTCGCCAGAGACGTTTTCCATACACGCCACATGTTGCGCCTGAAAGGCAATATGGGCATCGGCCATGCCCGCTATCCCACCGCCGGTTGCGCATCCTCCGCGGAGGCGCAGCCGTTTTATGTCAATTCACCCTACGGTATCACCCTGGCGCACAACGGTAATCTGACCAATACCAAAGAGTTGACCAGGGATCTGTTTGTCGAAGACCTGCGCCATATCAACACCTCATCCGATTCTGAGATATTGCTGAATGTCTTTGCCCATGAGTTGCAGATGCAGAATAAGCTGCGGATTGCCCCTGAGGATATCTTCAAGGCAGTCGCTGGTGTGCATCGCCGGTGTCGCGGCGCCTATGCGGCGGTAGCCATGATACCGGGCGTCGGGTTGTTGGGTTTTCGCGACCCCTATGCCATCCGCCCTATTGTCTTTGGCAAGCGTGAGACCGATCAGGGGACGGAATACATGATTGCCTCCGAGAGTGTCGCCCTGGATGCCATAGGGTTCGAACGGGTACGTGACCTGGAGCCGGGTGAGGCGATTTTCATTAGTAAGAAAGGTGAGCTGCATTCTCAGATGTGTGCTGCCCACACCCTAAAATCCCCCTGTATCTTTGAATTTGTCTACTTTGCCCGTCCCGACTCCATCATCGACAATGTCTTCGTACATAAGGCCCGTTCCAGGATGGGGAAGAAGCTGGCGAAAAAGATCATGCGGGAGTGGCCGGATCACGATATCGATGTGGTGATTCCGATACCGGATACCAGCCGAACCGCGGCACTGACCCTGGCCAATGAACTGAAACTGCGTTACACGGAGGGGTTCATAAAAAACCGTTATATCGGTCGTACCTTCATCATGCCGGGACAGACGGTGCGCAAGAAATCCGTAAGGCAGAAACTCAATGCCATCGATCTGGAATTCAAAGGCAAGAATGTACTGCTGGTGGATGACTCCGTGGTCAGAGGGACCACTTCTCAGCAGATAGTTCAGATGGCGCGGGAATCGGGTGCCAGGAAGGTCTATTTTGCTTCAGCCGCTCCGCCAGTGATCTACCCCAATGTTTACGGTATCGATATGCCTGCTGCCAGTGAGTTGGTGGCACACAACAGAAGCGTGGAAGATGTGAAGAGTATTATCGGTGCGGACCGCATGATCTATCAGGATCTTAAAGATCTGATCGATGCAGTACAAAAAAAAGGCAAGACCGACATCGATCGCTTTGATACCAGCGTATTCAATGGCGACTATGTTACCGGTGATGTCAGTGAAACCTATCTGGAACAGCTGGAACTGTTGCGCAACGACGGAGCCAAGAGCAAGGATGAGGCGGCAGATAAGAATATCCTAGACCTGCACAACGATATGTAAGCAGGTTATTGACGGATTCGGTCGTAGTAACGCGCGCGGTAGAGTAGACGGGCCTGTTCACCATCCGTGAAACCGCTGCGGGTATGTAAGACATTATTGCAGATCAGACCCTGACCCGCTTGCAGCTTTGCGTGATATTGCCAACGCGAAGGATTGTGCAGTAGCGATTTCAGGTAAGCGACCGCTTCTTTCAGAAGTGGGTCATCCAGCCACTCGATACTACGGCTCCTATCGGTATATCGCATGTGTAAATGGCCATCCGGGTAGACGGCAAAAACCGGGCCGGTGCGTGCAGGCCTTAGCTCTTCGCCATCCACAATATTGGCTGGAATGGTCATCGCCTGAGGATGCATCAGGGCGCGAACATAGTCTGGATTCCGGTCCATGATCTGTATGAACAGGATTTCATGATCGAGCAGATCGTTTTCACCCCCCTGTTCCGCGGGATAGACGCAATGCAATAACAGCCCGTGTATCTGCTCCTCGGGGAGGTTGTAATAACCATCGGTGTGCCAGGCTATAGGGCGGTTTGAATAAGGGATATAGCCGTTACGCAAGGCATCCGATTGCACCGTCAGCGAGGAGATGGCGTCGTTGTCTGCGCACATATTGTGATCCAGGCGGCTGAGACCGAATGCCAAACCCAGCTCCCCGATAATGCTTTTGTCCGCATCATGTCCGGAGAGCCCCGCCCATATCGCCATATTGGTTTTCCGGCACAGGGCAAGGATTTTGTCATGTTCCGATGTGGAGAGCTGGCGTGGGTCGCGAATTTCGACTACCAGTTGTCCTACCGAATCAGGGTATTTGTCGAGCTTTGTTTCACGCCATCTCGCATATGCGTCCTGATTGTCAGGCAGGAAAGGTGATCGTTGGTAATCGGACATGCCAGCCATTTTCGCAGATTTCGTCGAGTGTTGATATGATACCCCTAACAGGGCAGCCGGAAAAACAAGAGTGTTTTACCTGGCAGCATCCAAAATGGGAGTTCAGAAAGTTAATCTTTGAGGCGCACAACCATGCATGCAGTCAAGCAACGTCCGAAATTACCCAGGCCTTTGGGCTTGCCATTGCGGCTGATACCCAAAAGAGCGCATGGTCTGATCCTGAGCTCAATTCTGAACAAAGTGTTTCGCAATGAACTTGTGGATGGTGAATTGGATTTTCTCGAGGGGCGGGTTGTAGATATCAAGGTGAGTGATCTCGGTCTTGATTACAACCTGACATTGAAGAATGGCACAATTTCAGAAGCTGGTAGCGGGAAAACAGATCTTCGTATTACCGGATCAGTTTATGATTACCTGTTGCTGATCAGTGGCAGGGAAGACCCTGATACCTTGTTTTTTCAAAGGCACTTGATTATGGATGGTGATACTGGATTGGGTGTTCATCTTAAGAATGTGTTGTCCGCAATCGAGATGGATCAATTACCCCTGCCAGCCGATATTCGGCCCTATATCGAACGTTTTATCCGGGTGTACGAGAATCTGCCCTATCTAACTGCCCGCACATAACCGGCTTTCACCTGGGATCACTTCAATCCGGTATGGGTAACTGATTGACGATACTGTGATTAGCTTGTATTTTCGCGATTAAATCCCGGGTATTTTCAGCTGGACCGCTACACCAGTAACGCTCTTCACCCGGTTGTGTGTTGGATGACAATAGCGCTTCATCTGACAACCTTCGCTGCAACTGATTGGCGACAGCCTGGCCGGTATCGATGATGGTCACCGAAGACCCGGCTATATTTTCGATGATCTCCTTCAGAAAAGGGTAATGGGTACAACCCAAAACCAGGGTATCCACGCCCTTTTCAAGCACCGGTATCAGTGATTGCTCTACCAGGTCAACTGTTTTAGCGTGGCTTGGCCCATTATTTTCAATCGCCTCTACCCAGCCATGGCAAGGTGAATAGAATATATCAGCACCATTCGCATGCTGCTCAACCAGGTTCTGAAACTTCCCGCTAACCAGTGTTCCTTCAGTGGCTAGAACACCGATCAGGCCATTACGGCTTTTCACGGTTGCCGGTTTTACCCCAGGTTCCATGCCGATAATAGGTAGAGAGAATTTGTCACGTAAATGAGCAACCGCGATTGCGGTTGCAGTGTTACAGGCGATGACGATTGCCTTGACATTTTGCTGTATCAGAAAATTTACGATGTATTCACTGCGATCGAGGATAAAGCTGCTGGCCTTGTTTCCATAAGGGAGATGGGCTCTATCAGAAACATAGATCAGGTCTTCAGCTGGCATCAGATCGCGAATATGGCGTAGCACAGAGAGTCCGCCAATGCCCGAGTCGAAAATACCGACAGGTGAATTAGACGACGTCATTGGTTTCCCTGGCCTTCAACATCCTTTCGAGTTCCTTCTCCACTGAGTTGAACTTTTCAACCAGCAATTCAGACTGTTTAAATATAGTGGCTTGCTCAAGTCTATGCACTGAGAAGTCCAGTGCTGGTACGCCGCATGAAGATGTCGAACCGCGTATCTTATGTACAATTTCCTGCAAATTAACCCAGTCCTGTTCCTGTATGTATTTTTCGATGTCCTCAAGTTGTTGCGGTAATTCACTACACAGTTGATTGAACATCTCCTTTGCCAGGGCCTGGTCGCCACCGGTAATACTGAGTATTTTTTTGTTATCTATGACAAGAAGATCGTTTGCATTATATACACTATACTCGTCGCCCGGGTGTGATTCGTAATAACCAAGGGGTGTCTGTTTGTCAAAAATATTCTTGATTACAGACCACATTTGCCTTTCGTCAATGGGTTTTAGCAGGTAGCCGTCCATGCCGGATTCTTTTATCTGAATCCGAGTGGCTGGAACAACGTCAGCGGTCAAGGCAATGATTGGTGTGTGTTTGTTATTGCCTTCGTTATGTCGGATCACCTCAGCAGCTTTTGTACCTTTCATTTTCGGCATATGAATATCCATCAATATCAGGTCAAAATCCTTGAGTAATGTCTGCGAGATTGCGCTTAATCCATCACAGGCTTCCGTGACGTTGGCACCGTTGTTGCGCATAATTGTACTAATAAGTTTAAGATTGATGTCATTGTCATCTACAACGAGGATATTGTAATTATTCAGACCGGGATCGGTTAAATTTATACTCTGATCTGAGATGCTCTTTGAACTACGATGAGTTCCAGAGATGATTCTGTCAAGTGTGTCAGCCAATTTGGTTGTGCTGAATGGTTTGGATAGGTAAATGTCATCACTGATTGTCTGAAATTTTTCTATTATAATTCGCTCAGAGGCACTCAGTAGCACCAGGAAAGGTATATTACAGAGGGCACGTAATCGGCGAATTTCTTTTTCGGCATATCCGGACTCTATTTCACTGTTCTCGAATCCCATGACAATCACATCATGATGATTGTCAAGCTCAACCGGAAACTCGCAAACTGAGGTTGAAATGTCAAAGGATTCCAAGACATGTTTAATTGCAAGAAATGATAATTTATGATTATCACAAATAAGTGCCTTTTTGCCACTGATATAGGGAGTGTGAGGTTGAGTGAGGCTCAGTGAAGGTTTGTTCAGTGGTATTGTTACAATAAAATTCGATCCTTTACCAGGACTGCTGATAAGCTCAATATCACCGTTCATCGATTGGGCAAGTTTTTTGCAAATACTTAAACCGAGACCTGTTCCACCGTATACTCGGCTTGTTGATGAATCCGCCTGTTGGAAAGATTCGAACAAGGTTTCCTGGGTTTTCTTCTCGATGCCAATGCCTGTGTCGGTGACCGAAAACTTCAGCATGCATCCGGTTTTACTTTCATCATCGACCATCACTCGAATAATGACATCACCCTGATGGGTGAACTTTATGGCATTACTGATTAAATTAACCAATATCTGTCGAATACGAGTCTCATCGCCGATGAGTGTGTTTGGAACATCAGAGTAAACAAGAAGGATGAGTTCAAGCCCTTTGTCGTGAGCGGAAGGTGACAGTAATACAGTAGGCTCTTCAAAGCACTCATGTACTTGAAACGGTGTGGTTTCAGGTTCGAGTTTGCCATATTCGAGCTTTGAATAGTCAAGAATCTCATTGATTATTTCCAGCAGGTTACTGGCAGATTTTGAGATGGTATTGACTAGATCGCGCTGTTGTCTTGTCAGGTTGGTCTTTAGTAACAAATTGGTAAACCCCAACACCCCATTCATAGGGGTGCGGATTTCATGACTCATGTTAGCAAGAAATTCTGATTTGGCCTTGCTCGCTGACAATGCACGCTTTTTTGCCAGATCCAGCTCTACATTCTGAATTTCCAGTGCTTCCATCGTCTCAGTGAGCTCTGAGGTTGCCTGGTCGATCTGTTGCTGCATGGTTTCGTGAGAGCGAAGTATCTGGCTGGTCATGGCATTAAAGCCTTCTTCAAGGCTTCGTATCTCACCCTTGGATACTTCGGGTACACGCGCAGTCAGGTCGCCATCGCGCATACGAGAGACGGCTTGGGTTAATCTGTCTATAGGTCTTATAACGGATCGACTCAAGGCTAATGAAAAGATGGCAGTACTTATCAGACCGCCAACCAGCATCAAGAACGAATTACGAATAATTCTTAGTCTATTGTTGGCGAGGCGCGTTTTACTCAGGGTGAGTGTGACCTTTCCCATACTGCGATTTACGTTATCTCGATTATTTAAACCCTGATCCGGGTAGTCGAGAATATCGATGTCTTCAATTAGATAAATTGCGGGTGCGGAAAATTCGGCAAGATTTTTTGAACTTTCGCTATACTGCTTTGTCATGCTGGACAGGAGAAGACCGGAAGCATCATATACTTCAATACTGTAGACGTCGTTTTGCAGGAATACGGGTCTCAGGCTCATCTCTAATATAGACTTATCGCGGGTGAATATGCCGTAGACGCTAATGGAAGCAGATTGATTGGCTATCGACACACCTCTTTCATTAAATGACTCATTCAATCTGTCGAGCTGACTGCTGATCAAATAGACTGTCAATATGAAGGCAAGGATAAAGGCTGGTAATAAGCCAATCATCAATGCCTGAAAGCGTAATGATTTTAATTTAATCATGCTCGTATGTGGATTTCTTGTTCATTGTGCTTTCCAAATCAGATACGGAAGTATTAGGAAAGTCCAACGATCTAGCAACTTCATTATTTAACAAAATTGAAAAATATTTTGCCATCTGCTCTCTATCTTCAATTCTCCCTTCCAAATATAGTTCGACTATATTGTCCCTGACATGGAAGGCGATGTCCTCAGGAGAGGAGTAGACGGCAGCCAAGGCACCTGCTTTAACGTAAGCAGATGAAAAGCCAACAAGTGGTGTGCGCTTTCTATAGGCCGAAATCAGAATGTTGGAAACAGTTGATTTGTTATGAATTTTAGTATCTGGTACTGCCAATAGTATATCAGCATTATATAGCAGTCGATTTAGGGACGCGCCTATTTGATCAGTGCTTTCGACCATTTCAATATTCAGACTAAGATCCAGCTTAGAGGCAGACTTGGTCAATATATTTTTTGTCACTACATCATGCTTACTGATCATGACCCCGATATTTTTGAAACTATCGGACAGTGCGCTTATTAGAAGCATGCTTCTGACTAACGGTTGGTCTAAAAACAAAAGGTGTTGATTAGGATGGATGCTGTCACTGGTTTCTAGTGCTTCGCTATTTTTAGGAATGAGCGCTGAAAAGACAATATTATTGTTAAGATACATTTTTGCATAAACAGCGGCTTTAATTCCCAATGTTACAATTACTTTATGATCGTGAGGATGTTCGTAATTCAGTGAAGATATTTGGCTGATCTCGAAATTTGTATCCTGGCAATCAAGATCTCGATTTCTGCACATCTTGATGGTGGCATTGGTGATTGTCGTTGCTACATCAAGGTAGACGTCGTCATTGTCACTAAGAAGGATGAGTATATTACTGTCAACTGCGATTACGTTAACCGTATGCGTGAGTAGGCAGAAAAGTACAAATAGCCATAGGTATATTTTACTGCGGACGAAGCGAAGTCCTGATGCACCATTATTGGTGAAGTCACTATGAGAGTGACATACAGTCAAGTGATTGCCGTCAAGTCGTCTCATGGTAGTAGTAATCTAGAAAGAAGCTTTTCCTTGAAGATAGATGCGCCGTTCCCATACGTTATGGGCATCGACACGATCATTATGATAAAAGTCGAAGTTTTCGTTATGCAGGTTTTGCAAAATCAACGAAATGTCGATGTTGCCTCTTGGGGTGGTAATATGTTTATTCAGCTTTAAATCAAGACGGCTGAAGTTGGGAACGGCATCACCTTCACCAGGCCATTCCATTTCGTCGATAAAGTAGTAGGCGCTGCTTGCAGAAAATCCATCGTCAAAGCTGTGGCTGGCAATAAGGCTGAATGTTCTTTTCGGGATCTTCTCGGCGGCATTTTCACGAAAACTGGGAACACCATCCTTGATCCTTTTTAATTCGTTGCCACTAATATCCAGATAACTGAGGCCCATATATATCAAGTCTCTGTTTGTCGGGCGAAAGTCGATCTCAAATTCGATACCTTTAATTTCAACTTCACCGAAGTTTGTGTAGGTCAACGCACCACGTTGATATAGGCGGTTCAGTTGATTCAGTACTTCGAGAGCTAATTCATCCGTGATGCCTCGATCAGGATCAGCAATATCAAAGTGAATGTATTGATCGATAATATTGGAATATTTCTCATGAAATAGGCATAAATCAAAGTTGACTCCATACTCTGTGAAGTTCCCAAAATATCCTAGTTCAACGCGTTCTATCTGTTGTGGGTCGAGCTCTTCAGTGTTTATAACCCAAGTGTTAAGTTCGTCATCCTGTGAGCCAAGATATAATGAGAGATGAGCGTTGTCCTCATAGATGGTCGGCATGCGAAAGGCTCTGGAACCGCTTATTCTGAAGGTGCTCGTAGGTGATAAGTGATAGTTAACGCCCAATCTAGGAGAGAAGACATTGTCTTTACCCTCAAACTTCTCAAGCATGCCTCCAGCATTGATAACCGTGGAAGGGGAAGCATAAAATTCAGCATTCAGAAACAATCTATAAAGATCTCTTGAGATTGGTTCATCCTCCTGGAGCAGAAAATAGCTTTCACCACGATCGTGTCTTGCGCCAACTCCCCAGGCAACTCTCAAGTTGTCTATTGGTTCTGAGGTGTGCTCGAATTCCAGATCATAACGATGGGATTTCAGTCCGATCCATGAAAAAAGCATAGGTGAGTCAGTTAGGTTCAAGGTGCTTAACAATGCATCAAAATCGTAAACGCCACCAGACAGCGTGGCAGCGAAGAGATCTGCTCTGATCGATTCATCAAAACCTTGCAAATCATCGAGGGAATTGATCTGATCAGACAGGCGTGGCAGGTGATTGAGGTCATCGACAGAGTAGTAGTTGTGATAGAATTGCAGGCTCACCTTGCTTTTTTCAGATAATACTCGATTCCACTCGATGAACTGATAGTTGTACTGATTGTCGAGTTCGCGTTCCGTCTGTAGCAGGCTAGGCAGGCCTTCATCATAATTACCGTAAGCAGCACCTACGGTGGTGCGAATCGAATTGTTTAGATCGATATTATAGTCACTGTCCAGCTTAAGCCACTTGGCTCGCGATGAATCGTCCCTATTGTCGAAACCTTCACCCTCTTTGTAGCTCGTCGAAAGCCGGTAATCCAATTTGCCGACACTGTCTGAATAGGCCGCCTCAACGTATCGGGTTTTTTCATATCCTGTTGTGACCGATAGCATCGTACCGGGAAGGTCGGCTGGGTGTTCGGTTACAACATTGATGACACCTGCATAGGAGTTCGAACCGTAAGCCGCGGCATTCGGACCGCGGATGACCTCGATGCGCAGTATTTCATCCAGGCTTAAATATATTTCTGTCCAAGGGATGCCGCCAAACAGGGGATCGTATATTGACCTTCCGTCAATTAGAACCTGCATGTCTCTGGCATATTCATCCGCATGCCCATGGTAGCTGACTGTAGTACTGGTGCCCGAAAAAAAACCGACCGTGAAACCGGGGACCAACCTGAGCAGATCTGGCAGGTTCAAAGCAGAGCTGGCCTGAATCATTTTTCGGTCTATAACAGTCATTGCGGTCGGGGTATCGGATTGCGCCTGAGAAAGTCTGGACGCCGAGAGTACGACCGGTAAATCATCGTAGAAATAGCTTTCAGTGAAAGCCAGGCTGTCATCACTACTGTGGGCGGTGCTATAAAAGATGACAAATAACAATCCAAACGGGATTAGTTGAAATTTGCGGAATATAGAATGAGACATACGCGAACCTTGTGATGTATGAAAATTCATAGCAATTCAGAGGTTTTGTCAGCCAGTTCGCATAGGTTGCGAAGCGGCGTCCCCCGACTTCTGTTGTCTTCATTGATTATGATACACCACAGGTGTGTGGGCGTTATATCCCTATACGGGAGATAATCCGGATACACCTGCTAGGTCAGCTGACCAGCACCAGCGTTCGGAGTTATGGGTAAACCTCAGGATGGCGGTTTGCAGGTATGATTTTGAGGTTTAGTCGGGGGAATTAAATTCATCTTGGCCGCTCGTTCCATGCCAATATCCGTTACATGCCCCGAGTGGCATAAATCTACTGAGGTCAGTCAGGCTTTCATCATCAAGGGCGTTGTGGAAGGCGTCCACAATTTTTTCAGTAAATCTGGATTGCGGGCTAATCCTTAGAACATCGACCTCTAACTGCTTGAGTAAAGGTAGCTCGGTGAGTAGATTGCAGGTCTTCGCCGAAACGGTCTGGATGCCGTTTAATGCAAGAAAGGGCTCATTCTCCTGAGTGGAAAGCAAACGACCATCGGGATAGTCGATACATTTGTATTGGCAATCATCTTTCGGAAGATTGTGGGAGCGAGCGGTAAAACATCTGGCCGACAGGGTCAATGGCATACGTCCATAGGAGAAGACTTCGGTTTCGACCCCATCTGCCCGAATCGAGTGGATCTGTTGCAGTGTCCGACTTGAGAGTTCTACCGGTAGTACCCAGCGTTTCAGTCCCTTCGATGCCAATAGATTGAGCGTCGCCGCATTATAGATGTTGACACTGGGACCGGTAACAAAAGGGAGCCCTTTTTTGCTCATGATCTGAACAGCACCGATATCGTTGGCCTCGATCATGAAACGCCCATTGTCACATAGTCTTCTGAGGGTCTTGAGTTCCGACTCCGCCTCAATCAAGGCAAGCGAAGAGAGTACAATCTCCTTATCGCTTTGTTCGTTCAATTTATTCGCCAGGTCGAGCCAGTCACTGCTGCTAAGACTGCGTCTTTTGGAGCAGACAGTCTCACCCAGATAGATGATATCCACCGGCATTTGTGCGACTTGGGCATAGAAATCAAATAGTGTATCCCTCGACCAATAATACAGTACCGGGCCGAGTGAGAGTTTCGGATTGATACGCATATTTATTGCCAAGGCCGGTAGTATGGGCCCAATGTTGTACTCGCCCCTTCCGAGACCCGGTCGAGAATATCGTTCCAAGCAGAAGTTGCTTCGAACCTGTCGGGATCCTGCAAACAGTGATCTATCGCTTCACGCCAGACTTTGGTCACCTGAGCCACATACGCCGGGGTACGCTGGCGGCCCTCGATCTTGATTGCCTTGATGCCGGAACGTAACAGCTCCGGAAGCAGTGCCAGGGTATTCAGTGAGGTGGGTTCCTCAATGGCGTAGTAGGTGTTGTCGCCTACTGCAAACCTTCCCTTGCAGATCGTCGGATAACCGGCTGTTTCATGCTTTTGGTATCGGTCAGTCAATAGACCACCCAGGCGTGACTCCAGACCCCTCGGCGTCTCCCGGTATTCAACGAACTGAGCCGGTGAGCAGGCGCCGTGGGTGTTGGGTGATTCACCTGTGACATAGGATGAGAGGATGCAGCGTCCTTCCACCATCACACACAGGCTGCCAAAGCCGAAGACTTCTATTTCAACCGGGGTATTTTCTACCACATGCTTTACCTGGCTGAGTGACAGTACACGTGGCAACACTGCGCGTTTGATGCCGAATGATTCGTGATAGAAGGCGAGTGCCTCATAGTTGGTGCTCGATGCCTGCACCGAGAGATGCAGGTTGAGGTCGGGCCAGTGCCGGCTGGCATAGTCCAGTACGCCTATGTCAGCGCAGATCAGGGCATCAACCGATAATCCAGCGGCGCTGTCCACTGCTTCACGCCAGCGTTCCCAGCCGTCAGGTCGAGGGTAGGTGTTGATCGCCATGAAAACACGTTTGCCACGGGATTTGGCATAGGCGATACCCTCCCGTGCGCGTTTTTCATTGAAATTCAATCCGGGAAAATGGCGCGCATTGGTATCGTTGCGCAGACCGAAGTAGACTGCGTCCGCGCCACCATCCACGGCAGCCTTCAGCGAGGGTAGGTTACCTGCAGGACAAACCAGTTCCATAATCATTCATACCCGTTCAGGCGACCTGTCGACACGCAGCGCGTCGTCGATGCAGTTCGGTGGTTATAGCATTCAGGACAAGCCATTTCCTGGCACACCAGAGAGGGGCCAGCAGGATTGCTTCTGCAGCGGTGCCGGTAAGACGGTGCCAGACCACGTTGGAGGGGGTCTGCTCCACCAGGTCCGCTGCAATATTGACATAGGCCTCAAGGGTGAGAGGCTGATACTCTCCCTGACGCCAAGCATTGGCCAGCTGGGTTCCTTTGACGACATGCAGAGGGTGGAGTTTCAATCCGTCCGTCCCCAGCTCCAATACCCTGCGCAGTGTTTCAGCGACATGATATGCCGTCTCCCCGGGGAGCCCGGCGATCAGGTGGGTGCAGACCTTGAGTCCTCGGTCTCTTGTGCGATAGACGCTATCGGCATATTCGGCGAATCCGTGTCCCCGGTTGACCTTTGCCAGGGTTTCGTCGAAGGCTGATTGCAGACCGAGTTCCAGCCACACCTCATAGCCCTGGTCCTGATAACCCGCCAGCAGGTCGATGACCGCATCCGGCAGGCAGTCTGGACGGGTGCCGATGGATAGACCGATGACATCCTCATCCGCCAATGCCTCGTCATACAGGGCAGACAGGTGCTCAATTTCATCATAGGTATTGGTATAGGCCTGGAAATAGGCAAGATACTTACGCGCACCGGTGCGTTTGCGGATCACCCGTCGGCCCGATGCCAGCTGTTCCTTGATGGGCCTGGGTTGGCGTCCGTTTGGACTGAATGAGACGTTATTGCAGAAAGTGCAGCCACCGAGTCCCTTGCTGCCATCCCGGTTGGGGCAGGTGAATGCAGCATCGAGTGCGATTTTATGCACACGCTCACCATGACGTTTCAGCAGGTATTGTCCAAATGTGGGTGCTTGTTCCGACAGGGTTGTCATCGCGATCCGCTAACCGACCTCGTTCAGGATACGCCGCCGGAAATTTACCTGCATCGATTTTGCTATCACTTCGCATTCGGCTATGTCGACTCCCTCCATGCCATCGATAGCTGTAGCTGTCACATCGGCAACATACTCCGGGGCCCGGCGCAGAAATTCCAGCATCGCCTCATAGGAGCCAGGCAGATTTGGTCTGCAGTGGAGGTCATAGATCTCCTTGTTCTGGGCATTCAACGAGATCGAAAGTGCATCCACGCACTCCCCGAGATCGGGCAGGGTGTCATGTTTGTGTATCAAGTTGCACAGGCCATCGGTGTTCAGGCGCACCCGGCCACCGTGCTGTTTGATATATCTGGCTACCTCGAGGAGCAGATTTAATCTCAAAGTAGGTTCACCATAGCCGCAAAACACCACCTCGTCATAACGGGCAGGGTCATCAATCGAGGCAATAATCTCTTCTGCTGTGGGGCGATGATCAAAGGTGAGGTCATACCCTTTTACCCTCATGTCACCGAAGGTCTTTGGACAAAACGAACACTCCAATGTGCAGCGATCAGTAATACTGAGATAGAGGTTGTTGCCAATTTGATAACTTATCTGCTGTTGCACTTTCTACCCTGGGCATAAAAATAGGAAGTGACATCCTAGCGTTTGAAGTGGCTGAAACAATGACTTTGGTCAAAGCAATCGGGCTGGGAAATCGATTGTCACTAAGTGTGACATTTGTGCAGGGCAATCAATCAGCAGCTTCTTATGATAACAGGGGCTGGCATCGAATCCTGTCAGGGAGCGATCGATTGCACCGTTTTCTGGCAGATTACCTTGAAATTATCGTATTGCTGGCGAGTCACACCAGGACCACTGATGCCGTTATCGGCATAGAAGAGCCCCACGGGTTTGCCCCGGATAAACACCGACATGGAGACGAATCCGCTGTTGTTGATCTGTTCCAAGGCGGATTGCGGAATCATCGGAAGGTATTTCTCCGCATTATCCTTGTGCAGTGAGATTGCTTGTGGTTTGTTCATTAAGATTTTGAATAAATTGGGTTTACTCATATTCATCACAAAGCCTTTCAGGGAGAGTTGCTGTTCCGACTCCACCACGAACCGAGCCCTGAGTGCGCTTTTGTCCGGGCTGAGCATGGCAAACATTGCCCGGCTTAAACCCAGCTCTTCATGCATCTGTTGTAAGGCGTTGTTGAGCAACTCCTGTAACGGATTGGCACGCTTCCCGGGTGGGGGTTGAGCGGGCTCTGGCCTGGTCTCTTTGGGCGCTTGTGGTGTCGGTTTCGCAGCGGCTGGAGTCTCGGGGGTATGAGTCACCTTCGGCTGGGCCGCATCGGCTCGATCTGTAACATCCACTGCCTGGGTCTGCCGGGGTTGCGTATCCGCCTGGATGAGAAAGAAGGCTGGCAAGGGTAGGGGCAGCCCGCACAGATCCCGTGCCGCTTTCGATGACAGGCGGTGCAGATAGGCAGTGGCATCATCATGGGGTATATCAAGAAACTCCGCCAACAACTCTATATCAGTAGCCAATTTGCCGCGATACCAGCCTAAACTGCTCTCTCTGGCCAGCACGGAGGCCAGTATCACGGAGAGAGGCTTTGGCTGGTAACTGTTGGAGGCCCCCTGGGAATCTTGAATAAGTTCCGGCAGCTGCCAGGTTAGACTCAACTCCGCACTGAGCTCTTCCAGGGTAATACCCAGTGTCTCCCGCGCCACGCTCTCGCGGGCGGCTCCTTGGCTGATTTTAGTGTGTATCGCCCGCATCTGATCCGGTGCCATTGCCCATAAGGCCATCTCCCCAATGTCGTGGAGCATTGCTGCGGTATAGAGTGAATCGGCCTCCTGCCACCCCTGTCGCTCAGCGATGCTGCGGGCGTAAATGGCGGCATGGGCTGCGCGGCTGTAGCAATCGATCAAACCGCGCCTGGGTGGACCTTTGAGTTTTCCCTCGAGAGATGGCAGGGTCCGACTCGCACGTTCAATGGCATCCATACCCAGCAGGGGTATGGCCAGGGATATCTTGGTGACGGGCTCTTTCGGCGGGCTCGGCAGGTTGTTCAGCTGCTGCATGAGATGCAGGCTGAAACCGGGGTCCCGGGAGATGACTTCTGATAACCTGCTATGGTTGACACTCGATTGTTGCAGCAGGTCCTTGACCTGAGTCAGGGTCCTTTGCATGACAAGGAGTGGCTCAGCAGAGAGCATGCGGGTCCATTCTTGGACAGTCTGGGTCATCGGGGACTGCTCATTGAAACGATAATTGTTGCCAAATCAGTTTTGCCTTTGCGTACCACCCGGAGGCAACAGGCGCCGGTTCCCTAAGCTGAAACGGACGCCTGTTTGATAGCATCGAATTGTACTCAACAGATCGGCATTTTACAGTGAATCTTAAGCTGTCATTATTCCTCTGTTTCTGCGAGATCGGGTGGATGCTAAAATGCGATATTTGAATGTACAGTTTTGAGAGGTTTGTATGGCAGGACACAGTAAGTGGGCCAATATCAAGCATAAGAAAGCCGCCAATGACAAAAAGCGCGGAAAGATTTGGACCAAACTGATACGGGAGATTACCGTGGCTGCCCGCATAGGAGGGGGTGAAATCAATGCCAATCCGCGTCTGCGGCTGGCTGTTGACAAAGGGCTTGGTGCAAATATGCCCAAGGATACCATTGAACGTGCCATCAAGCGGGGTGCGGGAGGCGCCGAGGGAGATAACTATGACGAGATCCGTTATGAAGGCTATGGTCCGGGCGGTACGGCGGTCATGGTCGACTGTATGACCGATAATCGTAATCGTACCGCCTCCGAGGTGCGCCACGCTTTCAGCAAGTTGGGGGGTAATTTGGGTACCGATGGCTCTGTCTCCTACCTGTTCAACAAGCAGGGAATGATCAGTTACAACCCGGGCGTCGATGAGGATGCCTTGATGGAGGCGGCCCTGGAGGCGGGTGCCGAGGATGTGGTCAGCAACGATGATGGTTCAGTCGATGTCATAGCAAGTCCCGAGGATTTCTCCCAAGTCAAGGATGCCCTGGTTGCCGCCGGTTTGAATCCCGATACCGATGAAATCACCTATAATGCCTCAACCAACGCAGCCCTTGATCAGAACGATGCGGAGAAGCTGCTGCGAATGGTCGACATGCTGGAGGACCTGGACGACGTGCAGAACGTCTACACCAATGCCGAGATTTCCGATGAGATCTTGGATGCCATTGATTGAATGCGCATCATCGGCATCGATCCCGGCTCGCGTCTCACAGGTTATGGCCTGATCGACTCCGACGGCATGCATTCGGTCTATCTGTCCCACGGTGTAATAAAACTGAGCGGTGAACCCCTGCCTCCCAGGCTCGGGGAGATATTCGCCTCGATAACTGCTTTGATTCATGAACACAGGCCGGATGTGATGGCCATCGAACAGGTCTTCGTCGCCAAGAATCCCTCCTCAGCCCTCAAACTGGGACAGGCCAGAGGCGCAGCCATCTGTGCAGCGGTACATGGGGGATTGAGTGTGGCTGAATATACCCCCACCCTTATCAAAAAGGCGGTGGTGGGTACGGGGCGCGCAGATAAGGCGCAGATTCAGCATATGGTACAGATGATCTTGGGACTGGGTGAGAAACCTCAGTCTGATGCCGCGGATGCCTTGGCAGTGGCCCTGAGCCATGCCCACACCCATACCACCCTTTTGCACCAGTCCGGCCGTGGAAAATGAGGATCACAGTGTCCTATCCGTGCAATAATCACGGCTTGAATCGTCAACCGGATAACAACCCAGGATGATAGGCCGTTTAAAGGGGGAGCTTGTGCACAAGCAGGCGCCCCACCTCCTGATCGATGTGAATGGTGTGGGCTATGAGCTTGAAGCGCCGCTCTCGACATTCTTTACCCTGCCGGAGTCCGGCCAGGGGGTAATCCTTTTCACTCATCTTGCGATACGCGATGATGCCCATGTCCTGTATGCCTTCGCCACAGAATCGGAGCGGGCCCTGTTTCGCAGCCTGCTGAAGGTCAGTGGTGTCGGTGCCAAGATGGCGTTGGCGATACTCTCCGGCATGAGTGCCGAGGAGTTCAGTCGCTGTGTGGAGGTCGAGGATGTGGCGTCACTGGTACGCTTGCCGGGAATCGGCCGTAAGACGGCACAGCGACTGATTGTGGAAATGCGTGACAGATTGGCTAAGCTGGACGATTTGACGCCGGCACTCGCTCCGCAACAAAGCACTCAGGCCAAAAGCCGCGGTAGCGCTACAACCGATGCCGTGGCCGCACTGGTGGCCCTGGGCTATAAACCTCAGGAGGCCGGCAGTATGGTTAAGGCAGTGGCGGAGGACGGGATGGACAGCGAGGCCCTGATACGGGCTGCACTGCAAAGCGCGGTGCAGCAATAGTGGGGCTGTTGAGCGTGGATAACTCTGACCGGATCGGGCAATGAATAGCGAACCCAGACTGATCAATGGCGATGCCACAGGCGAAGACGCCGCCCTGGACCGGGCAATCCGGCCCAAGCGCTTGCGTGACTATGTCGGGCAGCCCGCAGTTTGCGAGCAGATGGAGATCTTCATCCCGGCGGCCAAGGCACGGGGCGAGGCCCTGGATCACGTCCTGATCTTCGGTCCTCCCGGGTTGGGTAAGACCACCTTGGCCCATATCATCGCCAATGAGATGGAGGTCAATCTGCGGCAGACCTCAGGTCCGGTGCTGGAAAAGCCGGGGGATCTGGCGGCGTTGCTGACCAACCTGGAACCCCATGATGTGCTATTTGTGGATGAGATCCATCGTCTGAGCCCGGTGGTGGAGGAGGTGCTCTACCCGGCAATGGAGGATTTTCAGCTCGATATCATGATCGGGGAAGGGCCGGCCGCCCGTTCGATCAAGCTGGAACTGCCGCCCTTTACCCTGGTTGGGGCCACCACCCGCGCCGGTCTTCTGACCTCTCCTCTGAGGGACCGCTTCGGTATCGTGCAGCGGCTGGAGTTCTATAACAGCAAGGATCTGGCCCGGATAGTCACCCGTTCAGCGGAGATACTCAACATCGGTATGGATGTGGATGGGGCCGCAGAGATCGCGCGCCGCTCCAGGGGTACGCCGAGGATTGCCAACCGGCTGCTGAGGCGGGTGCGCGACTACGCCCAGGTCAAACAGGATGGCCATGTCAGCCAGGCGGTCGCCGACAGCGCCTTGGGCATGCTCAAGGTCGATGGCAACGGTTTTGACAATATGGATCGGCGTCTTTTGCTGGCAGTCATCGAAAAGTTCGAAGGTGGGCCTGTGGGGGTCGATAATCTGGCCGCGGCGATCGGTGAAGAGAAGGGTACCATCGAGGATGTCCTTGAGCCCTTTCTGATCCAGCAGGGATTTCTGATGCGCACACCACGGGGCAGAGTGGCGACCCAGGCTGCCTATCTGCACTTTGGTTTGTCACCGAAACCGGGCGAACACGTGCCGACAGAGGATGATCTGTTCCGTGAGGAGTAGGTGACAGGGGGTCTCTTCCTGAATCCGGATAATCTGGCCCCTCTGCTCTCTTCGAGCCCGATCAGTTTTACTCCAGCTTGAGTTCATGGCTTGCCACCCTGGAGGTCAAATTCTGAGAGCTTCAACCGGGCATTCCGGGAACTCCTCTCAAATCACACACTCATAGATTGGGATTCATGCAGGGGATTGTGTATTTTCACTACCATCGGTATACGAAGCTAAGTATGATTACTCGATTATTTGTATGCCACATCATGATGTTAGCGGAACAGTGATTCGGAGCTGGAAAGAGGTATGAACGACGAGTCGCCGAGTTTTGTCTGGCCGGTCAGGATCTATTACGAGGATACTGATAGCGGTGGTGTTGTCTACTATGCCAATTACTTGAAATTTATGGAACGGGCACGCACCGAGTGGTTACGTTCCCTGGGCTTCGAGCAGGATCTGCTGCTACAACAGGACGGGATCATCTTCGCAGTTCGCCATGTGGAAGTGGGTTACCATCAGCCAGCCCGTTTTAATGATCTCCTCGAGATCCATGTCAGGCTGGCGAAGCGAGGACGTGCCAGTCTCACCCTGTATCAAGAGGTTGTAAAAGCGTCGGATTCTCAGCTGCTGTGCAGGGGAAATGTAAAGATTGCTTGCGTGGATATGAAAACAATGAGCCCCACCCCCATTCCAAAGAAAATATTGATGGAGATACCGGATGTCGACTGACCTGACCATTACCCATCTGATTCTGAATGCCAGTCCGGTGGTTCAGTTTGTGATTGCCCTGTTGGTATTCGCATCCCTCAGCTCATGGAGCATGATCTTCGATCGCATGCGCACCCTCAAGAGTGCCGGGCGCGCAGCGGATGACTTTGAGGGTCGCTTCTGGTCAGGCGGCGATTTGGCGGAACTCTACCGTCAGATCGAAAGGGAGACCGATGATGAGTCGGGCATGGCAGCGATTTTCCGTGCCGGATTTCGCGAATTTGCCCGCTTGCGCACCAAGGGGCATAAGGATCCCATGGCAATGGTGCAGGGGGCACAGCGCTCCATGCGGGTCTCTCTCAATCGCGAGGTTGATTTCCTGGAACACCATCTCTCAACCCTGGCCACGATTGGCTCCACCAGCCCTTATGTTGGACTGTTCGGTACCGTGTGGGGGATTATGAATTCATTCACCGCCCTGGGAAATGTGAAGCAGGCAACCCTGGCGCTGGTTGCCCCGGGAATCGCCGAGGCGCTGATAGCCACGGCAATCGGTCTGTTTGCCGCGATACCCGCGGTTGTCGCCTACAATCGCTACTCCCACGATGTGGAGCGGTTAAACAACCGCTACGACGACTTCGTCGAGGAGTTTGCCACCATCCTGCAACGTCAGGCTGTCAGCTAAATCGGCGGATTGCGATGAGTCGTCAGAAAAACCGCCGCCGTCCCATGTCGGAGATCAATGTCGTACCCTATATCGACGTGATGCTGGTGCTGTTGGTGATTTTCATGATCACCGCGCCACTCCTGACCCAGGGGGTCAAGGTGGAACTGCCACAGGCCGATGCGGAGCCGTTACCGAAAGAGGCGGATGAACCGCTGGTGGTGACGGTCAATCGAGCGGGTGAGATGTTCATCGATATCGGTCAGGGCAAGGATCAGCCGATTGAACCCGATACCCTGGTCAAAAGGGTGCAGGCTGTCCTCAAACATAAACCGAAGACCCCGATCATGGTGCGCGGTGATGCGGGGGTTGCCTATGGACGCGTGGTGGAGGCGATGGTGCTGTTGCAGGCCGGTGGCGCGCCCAGTGTTGGCCTGATTACCGAATCACCGGAGTCTTAGCGTTGTTCTCAGTTCTTAAAAGAAATCCGGTTTCAGTCATATTGGCACTACTGCTGCATGTGTTGATCGTGGTATTTCTGATATTCGGCTATGACTGGTCGAATGTGCACAAACCCGCTACGCCTAATGCGAATGTGGTGAAGGCGCATACCGTGGATGCCAAGCAGCTCGATCAGGCCAAGGAGAAAGAGAAAGCCGCATTGCGGGAGAAGCAGCGCAAACAGGAGCTAAAGCAAAAGCAGGCGGAAGAGAAAAAGCGCCAGCAGCAACTGGAACAGAAACGCATCGCCAAGGAGAAGGCGGAAAAGCAGAAGCTCGAGGTTGAGCGCAAGCGCCAGGCCAAGTTGAAAAAGGAGCGGGAGGCGAAAGAGGCCAAGCGCAAGGCCGAAGCCAAACGGTTGGCGGCGCTGGAAACCAAACGCAAGGCTGAAGCGAAACGCAAGGCTGAACTGGAGAAGAAGCGTAAGGCGGAGTTAGCAGCCAAGCGGAAGGCAGAAGCGAAGCGAAAAGCGGAAGCCGCAGCCCAGGCCGAACGTGAACGCGCCTTGCAAGAGCAGTTGGCGGCGGAGCAGAATAGTCGCGAAATCGATCGTTACGTGGCGGTGATCAAGCAGCAGATCGAACGCAACTGGCTGAAACCGGGACAGGCAGGCAAGGATTTCTCCTGTGTTGTTCAGGTACGCCTGATACCGGGGGGGGATGTGGTGCCTGGTGGCGTCAGTATCGTCAGGAGCAGCGGTAACTCCGCATTCGATCGATCGGTGGAGTCGGCCGTGTATAAAGCCGCGCCACTGCAGGTGCCGAGTGGACCCTTGTTCGAGTCCTTCCGTACCTTGAAACTGAATTTTAAGCCGAGTAGCTGAATAGTCGTCATTATGAAAAAAAATCTACTTATCCTGGTTTTGTTACTGTGTTGGCAACCGACGCTCTATGCCGAGTTGACCATTGAGATCACAGAAGGTGTCGAGGGGGCTCTGCCCATCGCCGTGGTACCTTTCAGCTGGCAGGGCAAGGGCGCCCCGCCAGAGGATATTGCCGCCGTGATCAACGGTGACCTGCAACGCAGCGGTCGTTTCAAGACACTGCCACGGGAGGATATGCTGGCCAGGCCAACATCGGTGGATGGGGTCGAATTCAAGGACTGGCGGGCCCTGGGCATCGAAAATCTGGTAATCGGCCAGGTACAGGCCCATGGCGCCGGTGGCTACCAGATACAGTTTCAGTTACTCGATGTCTTTCGGGGTGAGCAGCTGACCGGTTACAGTATCCCCACCACGGCGCCGAATCTACGCAGTACCGCCCACCGGATTGCTGACCTGATCTATGAGAAACTGCTGGGCGTTCCGGGTGCCTTCGCTACCCGGGTGGCCTATATCACCTCCACCAAGCAGGCCGACGGCGAGATGAAGATCAAACTGAATATCGCCGATGCGGATGGTTATAATTCGGAGACCATTGTCACTTCCACCGAGCCATTGATGTCCCCCGCCTGGTCGCCAGACGGTCGCCAGATCGCGTATGTCTCTTTCGAGGAGGGGCAGTCTGCTATCTATGTGCAGGGGGTCTATACCGGCACGCGCAAGAAGGTCACCTCATACAAGGGCATCAACGGGGCGCCCGCCTGGTCGCCGGATGGGCGTAAACTCGCCCTGACCCTGTCGAAAGGGGGTAATCCCGATATTTATGTTTATGACTTGACGACACGCAAGCTCAAGACCATCACCCGCCACTATGCCATCGATACGGAGCCGGCCTGGTCTCCGGACGGGCGCTCTATCGTCTTCACCTCGGATCGTGGGGGCAGACCACAGATCTACCGGGTTTCGGCCCATGGCGGCAAGGCGCAACGGGTAACATTCCAAAATAGCTACAACGCTCGAGCCTCCTTCTCACCCGATGGAAAGCTGCTGGCCCTGGTTACCCGGGAAGAGGGAAAGTATCGCATTGCGGTTCAGGATCTCGAGTCCGGTGTGATGCAGGTGCTCAGCCAAGGGAGTCTGGACGAGTCACCCAGTTTCGCGCCCAATGGGAGCATGGTAATTTATGCATCCAAGGCGGGTCATCGTGGTGTTTTGGCAGCGGTCTCGGTTGATGGCCGTGTACGACAACGCCTCGCCCTGCAGGAGGGTGATGTGCGTGAACCGGTCTGGTCACCTTTCAACAATTAATTACACCGCTGCTAAGGAGATATGCAATGAAAAAATTACTAGTCCTCTGGGTTCCAATTTTACTCACGCTGTTGCTGGTCGTCGGCTGTTCATCCACGCCGACCCTGGAAGGTGAAGGTGCGGATGTTTCCGAGCAATCCACCGGAGCCGAGGGTAGCCAAGCGGGTACATCCACTTCCGCCGCCAGCGAGGGGGGTGAGTGGCTGGGCGATCCCTTGGAGAACCCCAATAGTCTTCTGGCGACCCGCGTGATCTATTTCGATTTTGATCAGAGCGCGGTGCGTGCGGAGTATCTGGACGTGATTCAGGCCCATGCCGACTATCTGGCAGCCAATCCTCAAGTGGTCGTGCGTCTGGAGGGTCATGCGGATGAGAAGGGCACACGGGAGTACAACCTGGGACTGGGTGAAAACCGCGCCAACTCGGTGCGTAGTCTGATGCTGGCTCAGGGTGTGTCGGACAACCAGCTGGTGGTTGTGAGCTACGGGGAAGAGAGACCTGCGACATTCGAACACAATGAAGAGTCCTGGGCACTTAACCGACGGGTTGAACTGGTCTACTGATACGGGAGAGAGTGATGAGGCTGATCATCGAAAGGGTCTTGCTCTGTACCTTGATGGGGCTCTGTGTCATGAGTCCGGTATTCGCTGCGAATGGCGCAAAGCTTAGCCTGGAACAGCGGCTGCAGCGGATCGAGCGCATCATGCAGAATCAGAGTCTTGCCGACCTGGTACTACAGGTACAACAGCTGCGACAGGAGGTGCAGCAGATTCGTGGCGATGTGGAGGAGCAAAAGCACAATATGGATGCCATGAGCCGGCGCCAACGTGATCTCTATCTGGATATCGATCAGAGACTCTCTCGATATCAGCCTGGTGGTGCGGCACCACCCTCGCCACAACCCATATCACCCCCGATGACACCACCCTCTGCAGCGGCCCCGGTACGCCAGCCGGTTACCCCACCCACGACACCGTCCCCCGGGTTCGGGGCGTCGGCACAGGTCGCGACTACCGCACCCCCCGATCCGAAAATGGAGTCGGATGCCTACCAGGCCGCCTTCAATCTGCTGAAGCAGGGGCGCTACGGGGAATCCATCACCGCCTTCTCCAATTTCCTGAGGGACTACCCCGGGGGGGATTACGAGGATAATGCCCAGTATTGGTTGGCAGAGGCCAGCTACGTCAATCGGGATTTCGATACCGCCCTGGGAGAGTTCACCAAGATACCGGAAAAGTATCCATCCAGTCCCAAGATTCCGGGTGCGATGTTGAAGATGGGCTATATCCACTACGAAAAGAAGAACTGGACGGATGCCAGAAATATCCTGAATGAGTTGATAAACAACTATCCCACCACGACCGAATCGCGCCTGGCGCAGAAGCGTCTGCAACGACTCACCAAAGAGGGGCATTGAGCGGAGACGCTAGCGTTTCCCGTATCTGAGTATGTCTCGACTTCGAATAACCGAGATCTTCCTCTCCCTGCAGGGGGAGGGGAGAAGTGCAGGATTCCCCACCGTTTTCGTTCGCCTGACCGGCTGCCCATTGCGTTGCCACTACTGCGATACTGCCTATGCCTTCAGTGGCGGTGAGTGGCACTCCATCGAAGAGATCCTGCAGCAGGTCTCTGACTTCCATGTGGATCATGTCTGCGTGACCGGTGGCGAACCGCTGGCACAGGCAGATTGCCTGCCCCTGTTGAGCGCCCTGTGCGATGCGGGTTATAAGGTTTCCCTTGAGACCAGCGGTGCCCTCGATATCAGCGACGTGGACCCGCGGGTTAGCAGGGTAATGGATCTGAAGACGCCGGGTTCGGGGGAGATGACCCGCAACAGGATGTTGAATCTCGATGCCCTGAGAGTCCGTGATCAGGTCAAGTTTGTTATCACCGACCGGGCCGATTACGAATGGAGTTGTGAGCAATTGGAGCAGTTCCGGATCATGGATCGGTGTGAAGTACTCTTCTCTCCTGCCCAGGATCAGATGAATCCCACCCAACTGGCAGACTGGATGGTGGAGGATCGGGTGCTGGTTCGAATGCAGGTGCAGCTGCACAAACTGTTGTGGGGCAACCAAGCGGGAAGATGAGCAATGAGTAGACGCGCGGTGGTGTTGCTATCGGGGGGGCTGGATTCGGCAACGGTGTTGGCGCTCGCCAGCAACCAGGGTTATGCCTGCCATGCCCTCAGCATGGCCTATGGTCAGCGCCACGCTGCTGAACTGGCGGCCGCATCACGAGTAGCCGCATCGCTTAAGGCAGAGGCCCACAAATTGGTGCATATCGGGCTCGATGACATCGGGGGTTCTGCATTGACGGACCGCTCCATACAGGTTCCGGAAGAGATGGGCAATGGCATTCCAGTGACCTATGTACCGGCGAGAAACACGGTATTTCTCTCCCTGGCCCTGGGGTGGGCCGAGGTCCTGGATGCCCAGGATATCTTCATCGGTGTCAACGCGGTGGACTATTCAGGTTACCCCGACTGTCGACCGCAATTCATCGAGGCCTTTCAAAGCCTCGCCAATCTGGCCACCAAGGCGGCTGATGAGGGCGGCACCTATAAAATACATACACCGCTGATAAATCTGACCAAGGCGGAAATCATCCGACGAGGAGTGGAGCTGGGCGTGGACTACAGTATGACTGTCTCATGTTATCAGGCCAGCGAAGCGGGAGAGGCCTGCGGTGTCTGCGACTCCTGCCGTCTGCGTGCAAAAGGCTTTGAAGACGCCGGTATTGTCGATCCCACCCGCTACCTGAATTCCGATTGATGGCAGCAATCCGTTTTCCATCGGATTGGTTTCTGTCAGGGAACCTTGCTAGGCGGAGTGGTTGACATGGACAAAGAAGAATATAAGAAGGGTGTTGAGGCAACGTTTGACGCTGTTGCGCAGCGTTACGATAAGAACAGATTCTTTGCCATCTCCGCAGCGAACATGGCAGGGTTGGTTCCACTCGCTGAAAGCTTGAGGATTCTTGATCTCTCCACCGGTACCGGTGCCGTTGCCCTTGAAGTTGCCGGCAAACACCCGAGTGCACAGATTCATGCAATTGACTTGTCCCAGGGGATGCTGGAGATTGCCAAATCAAAGGCGAGGGAGAAAGGGCTTACCAACATTGAGTTCAGACAGTGCGATGTGGATACTATCGCATACGACAGTCATACTTTTGATATCGTTACCTGTGGCTACGGCCTCTTCTTCTATCCTGATATGGAAGCGACATATCAGGCGATCTGTAAAACCATCAAACCCGGTGGAAGATTTTTATTCTCATCTTTTACCGAACAGGCATTCAATCCCTATGCCGAACTTTTTCTTAAACGACTGGAGCATGAGTATGGTGTGGAACCGCCGTCACGATTGAGAGAGAGGCTCAACAGCAAGGGGCAGATCAAAGCCCTGGCGGCCACAGCCCAATTCAATACGATTGATGTGATACACGAGCCGATACGATATCCAATCAGTATCATCGAATGGTGGTATTTATTGAACGGCGCTGGATTTAAATCACTGCTTGATCAATTGGATAATAAGCGTCTCGAACGATTCAAGAAGGATCATCTCGCAGAGATTCAGGGGTTGTCCGGTGCTACCACTATCGAACTGAATGCCGATAGCCTGTACACCGTGGTGACATTCAATTGACCTACACACTGCATAGGAATTATCCGGGTATGGCGCGAGTCTATACCAGATAATCTTAATGGAATATTGGTGCTTATCGGTACTATCCTAATACACGGATTATGAATCATCGATGTTCACACGAGATATAACTAAGGAACTGTATCTTTGTATTGTGTTTAACAGGAGCTGGTGATTTTTATTACTTAGAGATAGGAAAGTTATGGGATAGAGGCTGTATTGAAAAAAACCAAACCCCCCCCCAGACGAACAAGCCCGTCTTGGCACGCTGCGGTCACTGAATATTCTCGATACCCCCCCGGAAGAGCGTTTCGACCGATTAACGCGGATGGCAAAAAAGTTGTTTCGAGTGCCGATCTCACTTGTCAGCCTTGTGGATGAAGAGCGTCAGTGGTTCAAATCCTGTGCAGGTCTCAGTGTCAGTGAAACCCCGCGGGATATATCGTTTTGCGGCCATGCAATACTCGGCAATGATCTATTCATAATCCCTGACGCCCTCGAAGATGAACGCTTTAGAGACAATCCATTGGTAGTCAACGAACCGAAAAGACGTTTTTATGCCGGTTGTCCAATCAGGGCATTGGATGGTCAAAAGCTAGGCACGCTGTGCATCATTGACCAAAAGCCGAGGGATTTCGATAGGGACGATTTAGAAGCACTTGTGGATCTCGCCTCAATGGTGGAGCAGGAACTTGCGGCGATGCAGATGGAAACCATGGATGAGCTGACGCAAATATTAAACAGGCGCGGTTTCATGATGCTGGCGCAGCATAGTCTGAATCTCTACACACGGGAAGAGTTGATCGCTTCACTTGTTTTCATGGATCTCGACAATTTTAAACCTATCAATGACAGGTTCGGGTATGCTGAAGGTGACCGCGCCCTCAATTTTTTTGCACAACAGTTGAAGAGTGCCTTTCGGGACTCGGATGTCGTTGCTCGACTGGGTGAAGATGAGTTTGTGGTCCTTATCGCAAATTCGATCAATGCGGGGGCGGAAGATCTGGTTGCGCGGTTCCGGCAAAAAATCATCAACACGAATCGACGGTCCGGTTTCGGTTACGAGATCTCATTTTCTCACGGAATTGTTGAATTCAATCCTGAGAGACCGTGCACAATCGAGACCCTGCTGGTAGAGGGTGATTCGATAATGTACCAAAGCAAGCAAAGGAAAAGGCAATATACCTGATTTCCGAATCGCTTTGCTTAGTAGGCGGCCACCGAGTTTATCGTACAAACTTAATGGTAGAGTAGCTCCGCCCAACGACCTGATTCAGTCAAGTCGCTTTTAATCTTGTTCCATGCATCTGCCGAGCCGAATGTCTCGGCCATTAGATTGTTGAACATATCGGCAGCTTTATCCTGTCCGGCCAGATAGACGTAGGTGTTGGGATCACGTATCAGGCGAGCACACTCGTCGATATTGTCTTTCAGACTCTCCTCAAGGCCCT
>NATW01000143.1 GCA_003094555.1 gamma proteobacterium symbiont of Ctena orbiculata | reverse complement strand
CCATTTATGTGAATAAACCGTTCCAGCCAATCACAAACAGCAGTCAAACTAATCATCCATACCTGTATCAATAGCCTCAATCCCTGACCACCCAACCGGGACGCTCGTCACGTCCACTGGCTCGCAAACGGTATATCAGCCAGCGCAACTCCAATAGAAGTAGTTCTGTTGCACTGAGGAGGCCTTTCCCCTGAGCCTGGCTCTGCATATAATCGAGCAGTTCCGACACCGGCACGTACCAACCATTCTTACCTGAGATGTACTCCAGAATGGACTGAGTTGAAGGATCGACCACCCCATCGCGGACAAAAAACTTGCCAAAATGTGTAGCAACGATACATACCCCACCTTGTTCCTCCAACCGATCCACCGCTGATTGCGTCAACAAATGATTAAAACTGGTGACGTTTGGCGCATCAAGGGCTGAAAACCAGTAGTTGACGTATGGCTTGCGGGGATTGTGGTAGGGCATCGAGGGATTCACATTCAGCAGGTTAATGTTATCCAGACAGAAGTTACGCACGTACTTAACCTGTTGCTGACAGAGATCCCCCCAGAAGTAGGGGGAGTCCGGGTGATTGCCTGAGAAAGCGGGATCATTGTCTGAACGCAGTTTCGACATCATCCACGCCAACATGCGCAGAGGCAATGAAGAGAACCGCTCCCCGCCCCAATAGAGGTTATCGCGATTTTCAGCATGATTGGCATGTGCATTTGGCGGGGAACCGAACTCCTGTGCAAATGATTTCAGGGCCGCCATGACATCCTCACGCCGTGAGGATTCCATTGCCGCACCATGGAATGCAATCTCAAATCCACGCTTGTGGAGATCTAACACGAACTCCCGATAGTGCTTATCCTGCATGGTCTCAGAGCGCGCGAAGTTGGATCCTTCGGTGTCACCCCGCAGCATCCATACCGACTTGGTGGTACGAAATCCCAATTCATCGAGCAAATCATAAACCGGCGCAACATTCGCCACGGTGGAAACATCGGTATCATCGAAGACTGTGAATGCAAATTTGGCTCCCCCGGGAAACCTCATTTTTTTCCGCCCATCCAACTTTTCAACCGGTGCAGCAATCGCAAGCGCGCCCAGTGGAGACGAATCAGCGCGGTGCGTGCCAACAACAGTCCTGGAACCGGTGAATAACACCAAGTGATCACTTCTTCGTTGGTTGCGCCGAATTTGCGTTTGAACTGACTGGTCCCACAAAGATCATAACTGCCTATTCCCTGTTCAACGGCATGGCTTATGGCGGTCCAGTGCATGAGCTCGTTGGGACACAATTTGGTCAGGCTGCGCTTGGATGCGCCCCCGAAGTAGTAGATTGTGCGCTCATCATGGGGAAACAGGCCCGCCGCAGCGAGTTCTCCTTCATGGGTTACCTTGACCATCAGCAACCGACCGTGAGGCAAGAGACAACGCGCAAGGGTCTTCAACCTCTCAACTGAGAATGGAAAGCTCATACCCTGCTCACGATATCGCTCGACGATCAACTCGTAGTACTCATCAATCATATCCAAGTCTGTTGTGGTTTCAGCCACGAGAGACTTCTGGGCCTTGCGAACACGATTGCGCGCGGTGCTTTTCAACTTGCTCCAGGTCTCTTCTTCAGTAGGCGCAATCTGCAACACAGCCGTAACATCCCGCACGGGTTGAAATCCGTGGGCGAGCATATTGTTTTCATCGAGCGCCTGGTTTTTCAGCTCAGCATAGAGGTAACCGTTACGCCACATATACCGCTTTAGACTGACAAGCACCGAATCGAGGTCGGTGTCGGCACCCATCAATGGCCCCATGAAATTCGTGGTCCAGCCAGGAAGCGGGCTACCCATGACCTTAACAGGCCCGATTCGCCTGGTCAGCCAGATGTGGTATGCAGGGGTATCGCCAGCCTCATCGCGCAGTGCAAGCACCTCTGGTTTGCCTTTACCAGTGGCCTCAAGATACTCGAGCCAGGGCCGTTCATGAAATAGTGTTTTGGATGAAAACTCTTCGAATCGCCGGACTACCTCATCGTATTCCGACATCTCCATTCGATAAGGTGTGTAAGTTAAAGGTAGGCGTTGCATAATGTCTATCGGGTCTGATTGTATTCATTGGACATGTTATATCCACCGGGCATACTCGACCAGGCCAAGTGGAGTAAATACGCGTATCCGCCCAAATTCACGATATCCGGCTCGTTTGTGCCCCTTCCAGGATGGTACATTATCCTCATATGCATCGATATAGACACGTGAGGCGCCGCGCGCGAAAAGAGAGCTTAGCAGCAACTGGTGACGTACAGGATAGAGCCCTTGCCCCCGAAACCCAGGCAACACACCTTCGCGCACAGCCCGGAACTCGCCAGGTTGTAGTTGTAAATAGTAACATTTAGCGCCGAGATCACCACTTTGCAGCCAACCGAACGCAGCAACCTCATCCTTGACGGTGAGTAATGCGCAGGTCTGTCCCCAGCCGAAATAGCGCTTCCATTCGCTCGACAGGTCCCGGCCATAGGCTTTATTGAGCGCAGGGAGATAGGGGATTGACGCCTCGAAGCTGTCAAGGTGGATCAACTCGCATCCATCGGGGACAGACACTGTCTCTTTCCACCATGCTGCATCAGCGAACGACACAATCTCAGTATGAATAAGGAAGCCCTGAACCAGTAAACGCAATTTACCACTAAGCCCCTGATAGCGTGGGCCAATAAAACCACGGCTTTTCATACTACGGAGCCAGGCCGCAATTCGTGTTCTCGCGCTTGTAACCACGTCAGGGTATTTCCTGATACGACGAAGGGGCAGCTAAGGTTAAACGCCCCTCCGAACTAAGTCAATCAGCCTCTCGAAGCCCTATTCATTCAACATTCCACACAGCCAAATTTCGACTCATATGGAGCCTGTTACCTGGTCAGGCAGCAGGGATCTCACACGATAGCTGCCGGCCAAGATTCTCCAGGCATTATTCAAATAGATTCGTAGGTCTCCGAAAACTCTTTACGTGCGATCCGATATATCTCCATATCATCCTGTAGCGGCAAGGTGGTAACGAACATATCACCTTCCTCAACGTACTGGGCCTCACCCCATGGGGCCGTGATATAGAATGACCCCTGTTGATCGAAGAGATTGAGAATGCCTCGATCCACCGCGATACCCTTGACTCTACCTTGCGGCATATATGTGCTCCAACCGCCGTCAAGCTGAGTCTCCTCCGTGTAGCGTTGCTCGAATTTTGCGCCGGACACAATGTAGCGCTCTTTTGCCCCGGTCTGATTTTCAACCACGTAATCACCCTTGTTGGCGACATTGACCGTTTCGCGCCCTGATGCAACAACCGAAACCACCTCCTCCCCCTTCTTTGCCGCGCGGGCCTTGATAATTTGGTATTTTCTATAATCCACGCCTGCTTCCATCAAGGAGGCCTTGAGGCCCTGGACAAGGTCTTTTTGCTCGATGCTGATATCGGACTTGAAGTCATCGATCAGCCGATGAAAATCGCCCTGGGATGTTTCCGGCATCTGTTCAACCAGAATTTCAAGAAACTCGATACATAACGCGATTTCCCAGTTAGCCAATTCTTGCAGGGCAACAGCATCGGCAAGTTCCCTGGCCCGGCTCAAATCAGCCTGGTGAAATGCCACGAGCAGACGGGCAGCGTCGACCCAGTTATCGCCAGTGTTGAGCAGTTGCTTGTGATCACAAACCTGTAAAATGTGAGCGGCCATGTCTGAAGCGGCTTTTTCATAAGCACCCTTATCGGCCAATGGATACAAGACCAACAGGTTGCGAGCACAGCCATAGTCGTTGAGATCGAGTTTCAACCCCGTTTCGTAGTGTTTAATCGAAGCCTGCAGCGCCAGTCTTTTCTTACGCGCATTGTCCAAATCAAAATAGCGCTGCTTATAGAATCCGCCCAGCAGGCGACAGCGTTCACCGCTGTTTCCATACTCATCGATCAGGGTTTCGATTTCCGCAATCGCTTGATCCACATCGCCGGTTTTACTCTCGGCAAGGGCTATCTGTTCCTGGAAGAAAGGCGTCTTTCGCTGCTTGCTGTTCAACTGTATATAGAAATCACGCAGCGATTGCCAACCCAAGACATCCCGTACAAGCTCAAACAGCTCTCGAATCGAATAGTCAGGCAGTTTAGCCAGATCATACCTGCTCAATATCCTTGAAGCGGCCTGTTTGGCCTCCTGGGCGTTTGTCTTGATTTTGCAGGCCCTGACATCTGTCTGGAACCGAATGACTTCGTCCCGCACTTCGTTCAAGTGTGCACTTTCACCCTGAAGCATAAGATTTCGATCGATCAATTCCCGAACGGGATTAGTCGAGATATTCAGGCCACGCAAACCTTGCATGATCTCCTGTTGAATTTGCTGGTAGTCCTGCTCTGATGGTGTATCCGTATCCAAGGTATAGTGACTTCTTCGTATCTGCGCCAGATCAAATACAGGATCGGCCCAGTTAGCACTGAAAAGCAGGCATCCACGGATACTGCCCCCGTGACGCAGCCCCGTCTCGTAATAGACATTCGCATTGGGAATCGATATGTCAGCCACAACAAGGTCGGCAAGTATCAGTTGGGCAACCATATCGCGGATTATCAGCGAACCCTCTTGCATATCGGCCCGAACGGGCAGGTAACCTTCCTGTTCCAGCGCAGGATAGTAGGCGTGATTCCACAGGGCATCGAAATCGACTTTGCTCGGCGCAGCCGTTTTGTCGCTGCAGCCGGTCTCTTTGATGCCGAAGGGCATGGCGACAAAGGCAATTTTCTTAATAGCCATAGTTCTGATTCCACTTCATGCTTGTTCAACGAAATCCACTGTCCGGTTAAAACACTTATTCCTGAATCTTAGTACACAGAATCGCGACCCCGATCAACCAGCCGCTGGGAGTGAATTAGTTTGAAACAACATCTGCATATCACTTTACAATGGGACCACGATCTTCAATGCAGACCACACGGCAATTTTTGTAAAATCTTTTCGGGACTCTCCTCAAAAGCAACCATTTCCAGTATGAGATATCTTTAAGATATGATCGATGCGATTTTCGTCACGACTTCAAGTCTCTGTTCCGATTTCCTAACCGCCTGGTTTTAGTGGATAATCCCAGACCACTATTTTCTAACGCATTGATTTTATTGCTTTCAGCATGGTTAAAACCGCACCGCACAGGGCCAGGAAAAGATTCGGCCAGAACTTCCTCCATGATCCCGGCATCATCCAACGGATAGTCCAGGCCATCGCACCTCAACCGGGGGAGAACCTGGTTGAGATCGGCCCTGGCCAGGGGGCCATCACCACCGAGCTATTGACTTTGGTGGGTCAGATGCACGCCATCGAGCTGGATCGGGATCTTGTCACTCCGCTGGCGCAGCATTGTGCATCCCTGGGTGAATTACAGATCCACAACAGCGACGCCTTGCAGTTTGATTTTTCTCAGTTGGCGGAAGCGGGCCGTCCCCTCAGAGTGGTCGGCAACCTGCCCTACAACATATCCACCCCATTGCTGTTTCATCTCCTGGACCAATCCGACCAGATCCTCGATATGCACTTCATGCTGCAGAAAGAGGTGGTGGATCGCATGGCCGCGGCACCGGGAAGCAAGACCTATGGCCGATTGTCCGTGATGTTGCAGGCCAGGGCCGAGGTCAACTCCCTGTTCAACATCGGCCCCGGCGCCTTCAATCCGCCACCCAAGGTCGAGTCCGCTTTCGTGCGCTTGCGGCCCAGTAAACCCTCAGCCTATCGAGTCGATGATTGGCCCCTATTCAGCAAACTGGTCAGCCAGGCCTTCTCCCAAAGACGCAAGACCCTGCGCAACAGCCTCAGCAAGATCCTCACGGCAGATACCATTAGGGCAGCGGATATCGACCCAGGCAGCCGGGCGGAGCAACTCTCTGTCGCCGAGTTCGTAAAGCTGGCCAACCTCCACCACTCAGGCTGAATCAGCCGATTTCCTACCATTTTCAGGTGTTGCTGCAGTAGCAAATGCTAATTGTCTTAAGTCAAACACAAACCTGATCTCATCCACAAAATAGGTTACTCGACCAAACCAAGATGAATCGGTCGATTCTATCGCGACCCTGCAGTAGATACGCGATATCTGACAATCAATCAGGGAGCGTAACCATGCACCAGACAAAACAGCCCAATCTCTTATCCTTGGTTTGTCTCTTTCTCGTCTCCTGTCTTTGGCTAGTAGAAGCAGGCGCCTGGACAGACAAGATCACCGAGACCGCGTATGTCAACAGCGTCTGTCAGCTGACACCCGAAGCACAGTGTTCCTGGGCGATTCTGATCGATGTGCAAGCGCCAGGTGTGGATATGCACGAATCCTCTCTTGCCTCCGCCCGTCTCGACAGATCTAATTTCGAGCGCGCAAACTTCTCCCGATCGATTTTTCAACTGGCCAATCTCAAGGATACCAATCTCATGTTGAGTAACTTGGAATTCGCTCATATGCACGGCGTCAATCTACAGAATGCCAACCTGATGTTCGCCAATCTTAGCGGCGCCAGCCTTTTTGATGCTGACTTGAGTGGTGCGGATCTACGCGGCGCCAATCTGGTCGGAGCCATTCTGATAAAAGCGAAATTCGACGGCGCAACCTGGACTGACGGCCGTATCTGTGCAGAGAATTCTATTGGGGAGTGCAGATAACCATTCCCATATGGCGCATAGCTCAGTGTGGAATTCCCGTTCCCTGATCAATTCGGTATGCTCTATACTCCGTATAAGGCCGCCCTCTGCAAGAGCAATCAAGACATGGAAGTACAATGAATCTCACCACACTACTCATCGATACCTTAGGCAACCATATAGAGGAAACCTATCTTAGCCTCTATGGTCCTCAGGAGCCCTTATATCCCAAGGCACTGAACTACGCATCACGCATGATTTTGGAGCTGATAGCAAACAGTGACGCCCTCTATCATGATGTACACCATACGGTGCAGGTTACCCTGGTTGGCGAGGCTATCCTTCGCGGGCGTCACATGATTAAACGGGTCAGCCCCAACGACTGGTTACATTTCATGGGTGCTTGTCTATTGCACGACATCGGTTATGTACGCGGGGTTTGCCCCGGTGATACAGATACAGAATTTGTCATCGATGCCGAAGGAAACAGTATCACTCCGCCCCGTGGCGCCTCCGACGCCTTTCTTACGCCCTATCATGTGGATCGCGGCATCCTGTTCGCCAAGAGCCGTGGCAAAGAGGTCCCCTATATCGACACCGAACGCCTGTCACGGGCCATTGAACTGACCCGTTTTCCCGTGCCGGATTCGGCTGATCATCAGGAGACGGATACCGAGGCCGGCCTGGTTCGTGCAGCCGATCTCATCGGTCAGCTCGGGGATCCTGATCATATGCGGCGCTTGACCGGTTTGTACCACGAACTCGTGGAAACCGGCACCGCCCAGAACCTAGGCTATACCAGCGCCGCCGATCTTGCGGAAGATTATCCGGTTTTTTTCTGGAACAAGGCGCAGCCTTATCTGAAAGACGCCCTGCGTTACCTTCAACTGACCCAGGAGGGCAAGCAGTGGATTGCCAATCTGCATTCACATGTCTTTGCTGTGGAACATAACCAGTTTTATCTGGGCCCATTCGTCGGGAATAAGTCAACTAAAAACTAAAAACTCTTCAGAATCTACCACGCTCCTGATGATCTCCTTCCCAAGGCTGGACATGGTGGGCAATCAGAAAAAGGTATTACCCTGGTCTGGCCATGATGGAGACTTCCTTGGCCGGTTTTAAACTATGCACAACTCTCCTGATGAAACGAAAACCGGATTCTCCCAATCCCAACTTATCCGCCCAGTTAGCCGCAAAGCGGTCATAACCAAACCGGCGCACACCGCCAGAGACAATATCAAAACCACAATCACTCACCAGATTACCCAAGGTTTGCACATTCCAGGCATACAGATGGTGATTGGGTTCCAGAGGGTCATACTTCTGATAACGCACCTCTTTTTCGTAAGGTACGAAGAGTAACAGCCTGCCATCTTTTTTGAGCAAGCGGCGAATCTCCGTCAACACCTCGATCGGTGCCGGCACATGTTCCAGCACATGATGGCAAACCATCACATCCACCGAGTGATCCAAAAGCATCGAGGTATCGGGTACAAACTCTATACCCTGCTTGTCGAGCAGAGGCGCCAGATGCTGTGCCAGATCGTATCCCAGACGCTTTTGGCAATTCAGCCTGGCGATATTCCAACCGAAACCGACGCCATACTCCATTACCACATCTGTCGGTTTTACCTGCGGCGCGATCTTTTCATACCTGAGTTGGGTCACCCATGGAAATGCATTTTCCGGAATTTCCCGTTTCTTGCCGTGATATTCACGACCCTGGTCACCCTGATAACGCTCTTTAATCTGGTCTTCGGTGTTCATCTATTGGCTTTTCAATTCGATTTAGGATGGATCGGTACAACTATATCACGGCCAGGTATCCTCTCCGCGAGTCAAGCAGCTACACTGCATGCCACCACCAATCCCCTGCCAGCTGTATTGATACTCGTTACCTATCAAGATCGATTTTGCTATTAAACTTGCAACTCGGTAAACCGACCCCATATTTGATACTTGATCAGCTTGCAGCGCAGAGTTCCTCTCCTGATTGATGAATGACAGCATCAAGCTAGGGTCTGTTAACACTAATCCAATGCACACTGTTGTGCCTGAAAAAACGCCAATCAAGGCGCACCCCAAGGGCATTTCCTGCGGGCGCGAGGAGAGAAGTTTGGTCACTCCAAATGAACGACGAGCAACGCTGAGTGGCGCTTTTCAGGCGCACCCCGAAGGGCTGGGGCTGTTTTTGCGCCCAGCAGAGTGCATTGGATTAATGTTAACAGGCCCTAGTAGCGCTTTGCGAAATCCACGATTATTTACAACTAAACTTCTGTTCTGATGTAAATTGCCATCCATGGGTAACTAAAGAAAAAGGTAGCGGCATGCAGGAAGACGAGAATAACCAAGAAGAGATTGTCGAGGTCATAAGCGGTAACACCCTGGCGCGATCCAACGAGGTCCTGCCCAACCTGATCCACCTGTTACCTGTCTCGGCCAGGCCCTTCTTTCCCGGTCAGGCGGTACCCCTGCTGATGGATCAGGCCCATTGGGAGGAGACCATGGATGCGGTGATGGGCTCTCCCCACAACCTGCTTGGGGTGGTTCTTTCCGATGCGGAAACCGCCGAAAGCTCCACACCCGACAGCTTCAAGAGCATCGGCACTGTCTGCCGCGTGCATCGCGTACAGCGTTCGGAAAACCGCTTACAGGTGCTGGTGGAGTGTCTGCAACGTTTCCGTATCGATGAAATCGTGCACCCGCAAACCCCCTTCACCGCCCAGATCGAGTATCTGCCCGAGCCGGCCAGTGACAGCAAGGAGATCAAACCCTATGCAGTCGCAATCATCAATACCATCAAGGAGCTGTTGCCTCTCAACCCCCTCTATGCGGAAGAACTGCGGATGTTCCTCGACCGCTTTGGACCGGATGACCCATCCCACTTGACCGACTTCGCCGCCAGCCTCACCACATCGGATAAATTCCAACTTCAGGGGGTTCTCGAGAGCGTTGAACTCCTGCCCCGCATGGAGAAGGTGTTGGAACTGCTGCATCGCGAACTGGAGGTGGTCAAGGCCCAGGCCTCGATCCGTAAAACGGTGGAGCAGCGCATGGAGAAGCAGCAACGGGAGTTTCTGCTGCGCGAGCAGTTGAAGGCGATTCAACAGGAACTGGGGATAGAGAAGGATGACCGAACCGCCGAGTTGGACAAGTTCCGTGAAAGGCTCGAAAAACTGACCCTGACCGAGCAGGCCCAGGCAAGGGTCGAAGAGGAGATGGACAAACTCGCGGTGCTTGAACCCGGCTCACCGGAATACTCGGTAACCCGCAACTATCTGGATTGGATCACCCTGCTGCCCTGGGGCAGCCACTCGGAGGACAAGCTCGACCTGCAGTTCGCCCGCAAGTCCCTGGATAAGGACCACTACGGCCTGGAGGATGTCAAAGAACGCATCCTTGAATTCCTCGCCCTCGGTATCATGAAAGGAGAGATCGCGGGTTCCATCATCCTGCTGGTGGGCCCACCCGGCGTCGGCAAGACCTCCATCGGCCACTCCATTGCGGAGGCCCTCGGACGTAAGTTCTACCGTTTCTCCGTGGGCGGTATTCGCGATGAGGCTGAGATCAAGGGACACCGGCGCACCTATATCGGCGCCATGCCAGGCAAGTTTCTGCAGGCAATGAAGGATGCGGGAACCCAAAACCCGGTGATCATGCTGGATGAGATCGACAAGATCGGTGCCTCCTATCATGGGGACCCCGCCTCCGCATTGTTGGAAGTGCTCGATCCCGAACAGAACAGTGATTTCCTCGACCACTATCTGGATCTGCGTTTCGACCTCTCGAAGGTACTCTTCATCTGTACCGCGAATCAGCTCGATACCATTCCAAGACCCCTGCTCGACCGCATGGAGACGATTGCCCTGTCGGGCTACATCGCCAGCGAAAAACTGCAGATCGCGCGAAAATATCTTTTGCCGCGACAACTGCAACGGGCGGGATTGAAACGCAGTGACCTGAAACTCAACAGCAGTGTCCTGCGAGCCATTATCGAAGGCTATGCCCGGGATGCCGGTGTCCGCCGTCTGGAGAAACAGATCGGCAAGATCGTACGCAAGGCGGTGGTGAAAATTCTCGAGGGGGCGAAGAAACCGATTGAGGTGACCAAGGATGGCCTCAAGGACTATCTGGGCGGTCCCGTATTCAAGGATGAACGCAATCTGAGCGGCGCCGGGGTGGTAACTGGCCTGGCCTGGACCGCGATGGGCGGCGCCACCCTCAACATCGAGGCGGTCGCCACCCACGAATTCAACCGGGGTTTCAAACTCACCGGCCAGTTGGGGGATGTGATGCGCGAATCCGCGGAGATCGCCTATGGCTATATCGTAAGTCATGCGGATGAGTTTGCTGCCGATCAGGACTTTTTCAGCAAGGCATTCATCCATCTGCATGTGCCTGCGGGCGCCACACCGAAAGATGGTCCCTCCGCGGGGATCACCATGGCCTCGGCACTACTCTCACTGGCGAGGAAAAAACCGGTACGGAATATCGCCATGACCGGCGAGTTGACCCTGACCGGTCAGGTCTTCCCGGTGGGAGGTATCCGTGAGAAGGTAATTGCCGCCCGACGCGCCGGGATCAGGGAGTTGATATTGCCGGAAGATAATCGCAGCGACTACGAAGAGGTACCTGAGCATATCCGTAAAGGACTCAAGGTCCACTTCGCCTCTATATTCGAGGATGTAGTGCCCCTGCTGTTTCGCGGCAAATAGTCGCACCCTCAGCTTGACGCACATCAAGGAGGCAAGTGGGTCAGTGGACTAGGGTTCGCCAGAGATTCGATTCAAAAAGGTTTTGATATGGGAGTGGTCCCCCTCGGCGAACGCCCTGCACCGCCCACCCCTCCAGCGGGATGGAGGCCTTTCGGATTGGGTTTTCGTCCCTTTTTCGCCCTGGCTGGACTCTCTGGACTGGTGCTCATGCTGTTGTGGATCGGATCCTGGCAGACTGGCCGGCCGCCCTCCGCCTATTACTCACTCATCGATTGGCACAGCCACGAGATGCTGTTTGGCTTCGGCATGGCCATCATCGCCGGTTTTCTCCTGACAGCGGTGCGCAACTGGACCGGTATCGAGACACCTAGCGGCAAGCCCCTGGCACTGCTGGCTCTGTTATGGCTTGTTGGCAGACTGTTTCCCTTCGTCCCGTCCATGCCCGTCTGGCTGATATCTCTGGCCGACTGGCTGTTCATTCCTGCATTGATCCTTGCCCTCACTCCAGCGCTGATAAATGCGGAGAACCGTATCAACCGTCTCTTCCTTCCACTATTGGGTGCCATGGCAATTGCCAATCTGCTCTACCATCTTCAGATATTAGGCTTTGCCTCAACCGGGCAGGGGGGAATCTCTCTCATGCTCAATTTGATCCTGCTGCTGCTGATCTTCGTCGGCGGCAGGGTCTTACCCTTCTTCACTGAAAAGGCGGTGAAGGGGGCGACACCCCGCTTCAACAAACATCGGGAACAGTTCGTCTATGCCCTGTTCATTCTCTGGATCATCGCTGAACTGCTGATGCCTCAAAGCGGATTGATCGCTCCCCTGGCGCTTGGGGTTGCCGTCACCCAGGCCTGGCGTCTCATGGACTGGCACCACCCCGCAGTTTGGCGGCGACCTATCTTATGGGTGCTGTACAGCGGACTATGCTGGCTTGTGGCTGGCTTTCTTCTAAAAGTCCTGGCCCTGCTCGACATTTATCCGCCCATGCTCGCCACCCACGCACTCACCGTGGGGGCCATCGGTATCTTCACCCTAGGCATGATGGCCAGGGTCGCCCTAGGGCATACCGGTCGTGACATTGAACCCAACAGATCCATACTCACCGCTTTCGTCTTGATCAATATCGCAGTGGTCATTCGGGTAGTGTTACCCGTCACTGGTCTCATCAGTTATCAGGCCTGCATCGCACTCTCAGGCGCCATCTGGTCGATCTGCTATCTACTCTTTGTCATTACCTATCTACCGATTCTGCTTCGCCCGCGTGTTGATGGGCGCCCCGGCTGAACTCTGACACAACCGGCAAAACCACCCCTATATAGCCAATTACTATCGAGACTAATTAAACGATAGATTATTAGTTATTGAATATTTAAGTAATTACTAATATTCTTTTGCACCATAGTAACGCAGTATCTTACTTCTGACACTTTTCAAAAAATTTAACACTGAGGAATGACTCATGTCCAAAATCGTAAAAATCGCAGCCGCTGCTGCTCTGATCGCCGCTTCCGCTTCTGCTTCTGCATGGTGGGGCAACCCCTGGAACAATGGCTGGGGCAACAACAACGACATGTTCGGCAATGGTGACGGTTCTGGCGACTTCTCTTTCAACATGAGCGGTAACGCCCGTGGCGCTGGCAACGGTTATGGTCGTGGTTACAACAACTACTACAACCGTCCTTACTACGGTTACGCCCCTTACGGCGCTCCTTACGGTGCTCCTTATGGCGCGCCTGTAGCCCCTTACGGCGCTCCTGTTGCTCCTCAGGCTGCAGCTCCTGAAGCCAAGTAATTCAGCGTGATTGCTTGAGGGTCCGTGACAACGGACCCAAAAGAAAAAGGCGGACTTCGTGTCCGCCTTTTTTTTTACAGACTGCAGCGTCATTTCCAACCTAAACCAGCAAACAATGTATCGGTTTTACTGGCTTGTTTCAGTCTTGGGTTACTATACTTGTCAGTAGTTACGATTGTAGGATCTAAAGCATCCATACACTCGGTTAATTATTACAAATAACCAAGCAACACCCAGCATATCAACAAGGTACACCTCTCAGATAGGGATCCAATTATCACTACACTCATTAAAAAAAAGACCCTGATAATTTTAATGATTTTCGGACTATTGAGTCTGACTGTCTATTTCCTGAATCGGCTCGTCTTCGCCCCCCAACAACCCGTCCCCAAGAAAGAGCTGCTCGTCTACTGTGGCATCACCATGATAAAACCGATCTCCGTGATCGCTGCAATTCTCGAAAAACGGGAAGGCATCAAGATCTCTATCATAAAAGGCGGCTCTGGCAACCTGCTCAGATCAATCAGATTCAACCGTCAGGGTGACCTCTTTCTGCCAGGTTCTGAATCCTATATCAGGCAGGCCAAAGCCGAAGGACTGATCAGCAAATCGGTTCATGTCGGCTACAACAAGGCGGCCATGATGGTCCGAGAAGGCAATCCCAAAGGAATTCAGCAGAACCTGGATGCCATGAAAAGCCCCAATCACTATATCGTCATAGGCAATCCCGACAGCGGCAGTATAGGAAAGGAGACAAAAAAGATTCTCTCCTCAGCAGGGATCTTCGAGGATGTCATGCTAAATGTAAAAGAACTGACCACAGACTCTAAACGCCTGATCGAAGTTTTGAAAGACGGCGAGGCTGATCTCGTCATCAACTGGCATGCCACAGCCACCTGGCCGGAAAATTCAAAGCTCATTGATTCCCTCCCAATCGATGCACAGTACGCCAAAAAAAAGAGGCTGATGTTGGGTTTGTTGAGCACTGCCAAGTATCCTGAAATCGCGACAAAGTTTATGGATTTTGCCGCTTCCGATGATGGAAAGCGCATATTTGACAGTTATGGTCTCTACCAGGTCGATTAGAAATATATTGGTATGCCTCACTTAACTGAACATCCCATACAGCGACAGATCATCGGCTTGGCGCTATCCATCCTGTCCATCGTAGCCATATTGCTTGTGGTAAATATCGGGCTGCGTGAAAAAAGCGCCTATATTGAGGCAAGACTGATTAACCAGAAGGCACGACAAGAGATCGGATTATCAATCTATCAACGGCTTTTTTCGGCCAAGGCTTCCATCTACAAACTAAGTACACTGCATAGCGAGCTCGAACTTGAGATCGTAAAAAAACGCTTTGATAACAACCTGCTGACCATCACAAAAGGGCTTGAAGTGCTACACAACGGCGGTGTATTTGAAGACGAGATAGCGACCAACATTCCAGGGCACAATATCATGAACCTGGTCGCTTCCTATGAAAAACCGGCAACGGAAGGCTATGTGCTTGAAGTGCTCGAGCTCAGCCCAGCCATACACGAACTGGATAACCAGATGCAGCTGTTGCATCAGTTGATCAAGCAAAGAATCAACGAAAACCCCGCCCGCTCCGCAGACCTGCAAATCCGTATCAACAACCTGATGAAGACCATCAATACGATCCTGCAACGCACTCAGGAAAATGCAGCCAGTCTTCTTTATGACAGTCAAAACAGAATCACTACGCTGACCCTGGATCTTAAACAAGCAGAAGGTCTGCACAATACATTTCGCATCCCAATTGTCTTTCTTGCGCTAAGCCTGTCAGGCTATCTGCTGTATATCACCCTGGCCAGGGTCGGAAAGGCGATTGAGAACCGCAAGCAGGCTGAAGATCAGTTACAACTGCTTTTGGATACCACGGTTGAGGGGATCTACGGCGTTGATACCCACGGTCTCACCACCTTTGTCAATCCAGCCGCTTCACGTATTCTGGGTTATAACCCCGATGAACTGATCGGGCGAGAGAGTCATTCGCTGATCCATCACTCCCGCAGTGATGGATCGCACTATCCAGCCTCGGAATGCCGTATGTTGCAAGTCTTGAAAGGCGGGACCCTGGAAACTGTGGACGATGAGGTTTTCTGGCGCAAGGATGGCACCCCCTTGCCAGTGGAATACTCCAGCAACCCCATTTACCGACAAGGCAAGATCGTAGGTACGGTGGTCAATTTTCGCGATATCAGCGAACGAAAGAGGGCAGAAAAACGCATCCGTACTCTGTTACAGGCTGTAGAACAAAGCCCGGTCTCAGTGGTCATGACCGACACAGACGGAGAAATCGAATATGTCAACAAAGCCTTTGAAATAGCGACCGGTTATCAGGCCTCGGAAGTCATAGGTAAGAATCCAAGGATTCTTAAATCGGAGAACACACCTCCAGCTCTTTTCACCGACCTGTGGAATGCAATCACTTCGGGCGAATCCTGGCAAGGTGAACTGCAAAATCGAAAAAAGAATGGCCAACTCTTCTGGGAACGCGCCTATATAGCCCCTGTCGTGGACGACTCAGGGAACACCAGCCACTACCTGGCCGTGAAAGAGGATATCACCCTGCAAAAACAGCAAGGAGAAAAAATCATTCATCAAGCCAACTACGACAGCCTGACAGACCTGCCAAACCGTTTTCTTACCCTCGATCGACTCTCGCAAATCATCAAAGAGGCGCAACGCAACAAACACAAGGCCGCCGTGATATTTCTTGACCTGGATGATTTCAAGAAGATCAATGACTCTATTAGTCACGAAGTCGGCGACAAACTGCTGGTAGAGGCAGCCAAGCGACTAAAAAATGCGGTGCGAATCGATGACACGGTCAGCCGTTTGGGTGGCGACGAATTTATTATTCTGCTTGGCAGCATAAACAGTGAAAAAGTGGTCCATCCGGTTGCGGAAAAGCTGCTCAACTGTTTCAGAAAAGCCTTCCTGCTCGACGGGCGCGAATTAATACTCACCGCCAGTATCGGCATCGCCATCTACCCCAACGACGGGGACAATCCCGCGGAACTGCTTCGCAATGCGGATACCGCCATGTACCAGTCAAAAGAACAGGGCCGTAACACTTTCAATTACTTCACCCGTGCGATGAACAAGGGGGTTTCCCGCCGTCTGCAGCTCGAAGAACAACTGCATGGCGCTTTGGAACGGGGCGAATTTCGACTCTATTATCAACCTATTCTGGATATTACCAGCCACAAGATAGTCGCAACCGAGGCGCTTCTGCGCTGGAACAGTAAGGTGCTGGGAAAGATAAACCCGGACGAGTTCATTCCCATCACCGAACAAACCGGGCAGATCGTATCCATTGGCCAGTTTGTGATTCAGGAGGCGCTGAGCAAGACGGCACAATGGCTGAAGTTGTTGAACAGGCCTTTCAGAGTGGCCATCAATATCTCACCCCGTCAGTTCAGGGATCCAAATCTTTTGCAACATATCAAAGGGGCGATGGAGCAGACAGGGGTTCCAAGCGATTCGATTGAACTGGAGATTACCGAAGGTGTGTTGATGAGTGGCCACAGCTATATTGACGACACCCTGTCAGAGTTGAATGCACTGGGAATCACCCTCGCCATGGACGATTTCGGTACCGGTTATTCATCACTCAGCAACCTGCGCAGTTATCCCTTTGACATCCTGAAGATCGACCGCAGCTTCGTCAGGGACATTACTGCCGATCCCGCCGACCGAGAACTTGTCAATGCGACAATCGCCATGGCCCATGGCTTGGGACTTGCCGTTGTCGCCGAAGGCGTGGAAACCGAAGCTCAGTTAACCCACCTTGCACAGCATGATTGTGACTTGGTACAAGGGTATCTTTTCTCGACTCCCATACCCGCGGAGGAAATAACCCGCCTCCTGGAGAGAGAGCAATCACAATGGCCCTTCGACGACACTGACAAGCTCAATCCCACCCGCCAACCGAGCGAGCCCACCGCTGAAGAGTAGGCACGCGCTTGGCATGACCCGGATAATTATACTGTAGAAAAGCGGCAAGCCCCTGATTACAGGCCCTAGAGAGAATTCACCAGAGCACAGCTGCCTGACGATTGTCAGAAGGGTATATCATCATCAAAATCATTGTCAGGCACGGATGTGGGCGCAGCTGGCTGTTGCGGTCTGGGAGCAGCCTGGGATTGAGACTCACCAAACGAGGCACTGCCACCCCGGCTATCCAACATCTGCATCTCGCTGGCCACAATCTCGGTTGTGTAGCGATCCTGCCCATCCTGACCCTGCCATTTGCGGGTACGCAGACTCCCCTCCACATAGACCTTGGAGCCCTTTTTCAGATACTCCCCGGCAATTTCACCGAGACGATTGAAAAACACAACCCGGTGCCACTCGGTACGCTCCTGCTGTTCGCCGCTATTCTTATCCTTCCAGCTCTCCGAAGTCGCCAGGGTCACATTGGTGACAGCGCCGCCACTGGGCATATAGCGTGTCTCCGGGTCCTTACCCAGATTACCGATCAGGATTACTTTATTGATTCCTCGAGCCATCTGATATCTCTCCAGTGCTGTTGCGATCCCTTCCTTGGGGCCTTTTTTCATCTCAAGTCGGCCAGTCTATCATCCTTATCCCTGAACGGCATATTCCTCGAGGCGATCTTTATCCACAATCCCCAGATCCACCTTCAGGTAGGCCACTCCGTCCTCAGCGATGATGACCGCATCATCGACTCCCTCAATCGCCATCAACTTCTCCGCCAACTTTCCTATCTCCTGCTCATCCAGCCTGCCCACCGGCAGCAGGTAGTTGCTCAGGTAGTTGGGGGTCGGCATCCCCCAGGCGATCAGCAACCAGGCCAAGGTCATACCCCCACACAGCAGGAATGTTCCCTCGAGCCCGAAATGGGTATGGAACCAGCCACCCAAGGCACCACCGAGAAAGGCGCCGATAAACTGGGAACTGGAGTAGACACCCATTGCCGTTCCCTTGCGCTCCCCCGGCGCCGCCTTCGCTATCAGGCTGGGCAGGGTCGCCTCCAACAGGTTGAAGGCAGTAAAAAAAATAAACAGCGAGGCCACCATTACAAGCAATGAGTGGTTGAAACCGTAGAGCACCGTTGAGGCGAGCATCAACGCCGCGATGGCGGAGATAAATACCGGCCGCATGCGGCGTCGGCTCTCGGCGAGGATGACAAAGGGCACCATTGCCAGCATGGACATCAGCATCACTGGCAGATAGACCAGCCAGTGGCTCTCACTATCCATACCCAGATCGCGCAGTGCCAGCGGATAGGCGAGAAACATCGCCGTCAGACACATGTGCAGGGTGAGGATACCGAAATCGAGTCGCAGCAGCTCCGGATCTGACAACACCTGCCCGAACTGGGCGGGGACCGCTTCTGCATCCCGATGAAAGTGGCTCTCTTTCGGCGTCGGTACGACAAAGATTACGATGCCGACCCCGAGCAGGGCCAAAACCATTGTCAGCCAGAATATACCGGGAACGCCGATCCAGGTATTGAGAATGGGTCCCAGGATCAGTGCCAGGGCAAAGGCGGTACCGATACTGATGCCGATGAATGCCATCATGCGCAACCGCTGCTGCTCACGGCTGAGATCCGCGGCCATTGCCATGATCACCGCAGCGATGGCGCCGCTGCCCTGGAGTGCACGCCCGAGGATGATGCCATAGATGGTCTCCGAGCTGGCCGCCACTCCACTGCCGATGGCGAAGACCAGCAGCCCCCCGATCAACACCGGTTTACGCCCGATGCGGTCGGATAACATACCAAATGGGATCTGCAGCAGCGCCTGGGTCAGGCCATATATACCGATGGCAATCCCCACCAATAGCGGGGTAACCTCGGGGAGCGCTTCTGCATACAGGGCGAACACCGGCAGGATCAGGAATAGACCCAGCATTCGTAGGGAAAATAGTCCAGATAGAGAGTAGGCCGCCCGTCGTTCAACCGCATTTAAACCGGCGTCGTTGCCCCGCCCACTTCTCATCGATGTTTCGCTATGTTTATGAATTGAAAGAGATGCGTATAGTATCAGGTTCACTCAATTCAATGCAGTACTACATCACTTGCTTGATGTATCTCCTGGGGTTAGAACTTCCCGATGGCACACTCCAGTGGATCAGGTCGCTGCAAATGCATCCGACCCAACCCGCTGATCAACCGGACGAAGCGTCTGCGAGTGATTCCAGACCCCCACTATCCAGACTGTTGGCCAGTGTACGCAAGGTGTCGATACTATCGGCCTGGCCTTCTACCTTGATCACGAAACGATCTCCGACAACAACACTGTATTCACCGCGTCCGTCCACATCATGCCACTTTTCACTCACTATGCGGCCCGCATCCGAGTAGGTTTTTTCATACCCACGCTCGGTCTTGCGTTCACTGCCCACGGCTGCGAAACCTGCCAGGGATAAGATCCCCTTCGCGCCACCCATGTCGGTGATTTCCACACGCAGCTGCTGGCTGCCGTCACTGTAGTTGGCCTGCGCCTGGGCGATTTGCAAACCCATCATCTGATTGCGTTCAGCGGAGAAGTTGCTTCGTTGCATGCCCATCAGCTTTTGCGGCAGGAAGTCACCCAGCTCATCAGGGCTCATCGCCTCGACCTGGGCATCACCACCCATCAGCGTACCAACCATGTTTTGCATGGCTTTCTGCTGGGCCTCGCTGTCACCGGATTGTTGCGCCGCCTCCATCTGTTCACTCGCCTCCTCCATCTGCTTGCTCCAACTCTCGAGCTTACCCATGGGCGAATCTTTTTCGAAGTGTACGTCATCCCCACTCCCGGGCAGTTTGCCGGAGAGACTGCCGACACCGCTGATCGTGCCCACCAGAAAGCTGAGTATTATGCCGAGTACGATGCTGATCACCACCACCGTTATGGTGTACCCCAGTGATTTTTCCTCGGGGCACTGCATGGTATGGGGTAACCCGAGCTTGATCAGGTAAAATGTATAAAACAAGGCAACCAGCCCAAGCAAGCTGACCAAAACACCCAAACCGGGCAGGAGGTGTAGAATCCCCACAATCCAGACCGGTGTCGCCGCATAGGCAATGGTCTTGAGACTCTGCAGCCTGTCCTTGACGGCCCCGAAGGTGGGGGCCAATGATTCGGTGATCAACATCATCACGTAGATCATCAGCAAGCTGACGCCATAGCTTAGCAGCGCCTGGGTCAGCAGGGCACCGAAACCAATGCGGATGGTACCCATCATGGGAATCTGTATACCGAACAGGGCGGTACCGATCAATGTGCCCAGCGCAGGGATAGCCGCGAGAATCAACACATAGTTGCGATAAATGCCGGAAAGACTGTCCTGCTCAGTGGCGATTTCCGGCCAGGTTTCTTTGGGTTTTAACAGGATGGAACGTACCCGGGTGATGAGTGACTGCATATTCATGACTGATTCTCCCTGACATCTGTAACTACAGTTTAACCTGATTGCCCAGTGACTGGTACGGGGAATCTAACAGCATGGCGGGTTTAATCATGTCCAGTTTACCCATATTGCCTCTCATCGTCTCTGTAGCGCTTTATGCGTCATTCAAAAGCATGCGTTGCCTATCGGTTTTACTCAATTCAATGCCGAACTACCTGGGTAATATGGGCAGCGTGCTTTCAGGCGCCAGGACTCCCTGGCGGAGGATGTCACACTGCAGTGCAAAAAAAAGCGGGGCCCGAAGACCCCGCTACCCATCAATTTATCGTCTCGGACGATGTAATTTGTTATCTCACCCATTCCCGGTTCTCCTTTACCGGGCTGTAACGCAAGGGCATGGACGTTGACCCACGTCAGGATGATGCTTATTTCCTGGATGACTTAGAACTTGTGGATCAAGCCGCCAAAGAAAGCGGTCTCTTCGTAGTCGCTCTCATCCTCTTCGTAGATGGTGTAACCCACATGCAGTTTAGTCTTCTTGCTCAGCCCATGCTCATAACCCAAGCTCCACTGAGTGACGTCGTTACCCTCGGTACCGTCGGTGATCTTGACCGCAGGTGAGATCGGTGCTTTTCCTACCGGCGCATCACCCGACAGATACTGGGCCTTGATCTTGCCGCTGCCACCCACCTTGACATTACCGCTCACACCGATGGCATCTGCATCTTCGCCCGCACCGTCCAGGTCGAGGCTGCTGAACATGACACCGGCCTGCCACATACCGCCCTTGTAGACCAAGGTCCCTCGCAGCAGAGAGGGATCGGCATCAGCCACAATACCGAGATCGTAGGTGTTAAAGGCCAGGGATGCGAAGATAGGGCCGTTGTTGTAGAGGCCGGCAATAGAGATGTGATCCGCGGGACCGTCGAGCTCACCACCGGCACCATCACCCAGTTCACCAGCAACCAGGGCACCGACGAAGCTCAGGCCACCCATTGATGGAGAGACATAGGCGATGACGTTGTCCACCCGATCCTCACCCGGAATCACCGACTTGATATCACCAGCCACATCGCCGAACTGATCAAATTTGCCCTGGGACATTTTGAGTGGAGTGTCATGACGACCCAGCAGCAGGGTGCCGAAACCGCCGGCCAAACCCACATACTGGTTTCGGTCGCCCAGGCCGCTACCATCGTCGAGGTTGACCTTGAACTCAAACTTGTAGACAGCCTTGAGGCCGCCACCCAGATCTTCGCTGCCCTTGACACCGACCCGTGAATCGATGCTGTCGACACTCCAGACATCGACGTCGTCGGTGCCATCATCTTCAGAGGTGTTTTGTATGACCATGTGTGCCTTGCCATACACTGATGCTTCAGCCATGGCAGCTACAGGAGCCACCAGCGCGGTAGCAATTGCCAGAGAGAGAATTTTTTTCATTGGATACCCCGTTAACGGAAACAGAAAATAGCTTCGAGGCCGCATTCTGATAAACGGAGATTAAAGGATTACGATGGCCCTATTGCAGTTAGGCTACAGTAGTTGGAAATGTTGCAATTAAAACAACAGACGCCGGGCTGGTTGAGTAAGAGTTATTGCAGTAACGGAATTTTTCCATGACCTATTTATGACAGGATAATGGATGGGGCATACCTGCTTCCGTTCGTTGCAGGATCTGGACAAAATGAGAAAGGCCCATCAGATGATTCCTGTCATATAAGAGATTGGAGCATATCCCCACCCGACAATCCCCTTATCAGTCATTCCAAAGAATGCGTATACTATCAGGTTTGCTCACTCCAACGCGGTACTAGTCCAGCAAGCTTATGGATACCATTATTATTCGCGGTGCACGCACCCATAATCTGCAGAATATCGATCTTGAGCTGCCGCGGGACAAGCTCATCGTGTTTACCGGTCTCTCCGGATCCGGCAAATCCTCCCTCGCCTTCGACACTATCTATGCCGAGGGCCAGCGCCGCTATGTGGAGTCCCTCTCCGCCTATGCACGGCAGTTTCTGTCACTCATGGAGAAGCCCGATGTGGATCATATCGAAGGCCTCTCGCCGGCGATCTCCATTGAACAGAAGAGCACTTCCCACAACCCTCGTTCCACGGTTGGCACCATCACTGAGATCTACGACTACCTGCGTCTGCTGTTCGCCCGGGTGGGCACACCCCGCTGTCCCGAACATGACACGACCCTGGAGGCACAGAGCATCAGCCAGATGGTGGATCAGGTATTGGCACTGCCGGAGGGGGAACGCATGATGCTGCTGGCACCGGTGGTGCAGGAACGTAAAGGCGAACACCATAAACTACTCCAGGAGCTGCATGCCCAGGGTTATATCCGTGCACGTATCGATGGGGAAGTGTTCGAACTCGACGACGCCCCCACCTTGGAGTTGCATAAAAAGCACTCCATCGAGGTCGTGGTCGACCGTTTCAAGGTACGGGAGGATCTCGCCACCCGCCTGGCGGAGTCGTTCGAGACCGCGCTCAACCTGGCGGATGGCCTGGTGCGGGTGGCCTGGATGGACGGCAGTCAGCCGGAGCTGCTCTTCTCCTCCCGCTTTGCCTGCCCACACTGCGGTTACAGCCTGACAGAGCTGGAGCCCCGACTCTTCTCCTTCAACAATCCCGTCGGCGCCTGTCCCACCTGTGACGGCCTCGGGGTGGAACAGTTCTTTGATCCGGCGAAGGTGGTTGGCCACCCGGAACTCTCCCTCGCCGGGGGTGCGGTACGCAGTTGGGACCGACGCAACGCCTACTATTTCCAAATGATCACATCCCTCGGGCGCCACTACGATTTCGATCCCGAAACCCCCTGGGAGTCGCTGACGAAAAAGGTGCAGAAGATCATCCTCCAGGGCAGTGGCCGAGAAAGCATCGAGTTCAGCTACTACAACGAACGGGGCCGCTCTGTGAAAAAGCGTCACCCCTTCGAGGGCATCATCCCCAACATGGAACGCCGCTATCGGGAGACGGAATCCAATGCGGTGCGCGAGGAGCTCTCCCGCTATATCTCCAGCCAATCCTGCCCCGATTGCGCTGGCACCCGGCTGACCCAGGCGGCGCGGCATGTGTTCATCGCCAAGCACAACCTCCCCCAGGTCACCAGCATGCCCATCGGCCAGGCCAAGCAGACCCTTTCGACCCTGAAGCTGGCAGGCAAACGGGGCAAGATCGCCCAGAAGATCCTCAAGGAGATCGATCAGCGGCTGCACTTTCTGGTCAACGTGGGGCTCGACTACCTGACCCTCGACCGTAGCGCGGAGACCCTCTCCGGGGGGGAGGCCCAGCGCATCCGCCTGGCGAGCCAGATCGGCGCCGGTCTGGTGGGTGTCATGTATGTGCTTGACGAACCCTCCATCGGCCTGCACCAGCGGGACAATCAGCGTCTCCTCGACACCCTGACCTACCTGCGCGATCTGGGGAATACGGTGATCGTGGTGGAGCATGACGAAGAGGCGATACGCAGTGCCGACCATGTGGTGGATATCGGCCCCGGGGCCGGGATCCATGGCGGTCGCATTATCGCCCAGGGCAGGGCCGACAAGATAGCAAAAAGTAAGGATTCACTAACCGGAGACTACCTGAGCGGCAAACGCAGCATCGATACACCCGCGCGCACCACCGAGATCGACCCGACCCGCAACCTGGAACTTCTCGGCGCCAGCGGCAATAATCTCAAGTCGGTGGAGCTGGCGATCCCGGTGGGAAGTTTCTGCTGTATCACCGGTGTCTCAGGCTCGGGCAAATCGACCCTCATCAACGACACCCTCTACCCGATCTGCGCCGCAGCCCTGAACAAGGCCAATACCTCGCCCGCCCCCTATACAGAGATACGCGGGCTGGACTTTTTCGACAAGGTGGTGGATATCGACCAGAGCCCCATCGGGCGTACCCCCCGCTCCAACCCGGCAACCTATACCGGGCTCTTCACCCCGATCCGGGAGCTCTTCGCCGGCACCCACGAGGCCCGCTCCCGGGGCTATACCCCGGGCCGTTTCAGTTTCAATGTCAAAGGCGGGCGCTGCGAGGCTTGTAGCGGCGACGGCGTGATCAAGGTGGAGATGCACTTCCTGCCCGACATCTATGTGCAGTGCGATGTGTGCAAGGGCAACCGCTATAACCGCGAGACCCTGGAGGTCCGTTACAAGGGCAAGAGTATCGATCAGGTGCTGGCTATGACCGTGGAGGAGGCGCTGGCCTTCTTCGATGCGGTGCCGTCCATCAAACGCAAATTGCAGACCCTGATGGATGTGGGCCTCTCCTACATCTCCCTGGGGCAGAACGCCACCACCCTCTCCGGTGGCGAAGCGCAGCGGGTCAAACTCTCCCGGGAACTCTCCAAGCGGGACACCGGCAAGACCCTCTATATCCTCGACGAACCGACCACCGGCCTGCACTTCCACGACGTCAACCATCTGCTCGAGGTACTGCATCGACTACGCAACCATGGGAATACAGTGGTGGTGATCGAGCATAACCTGGATGTGATCAAGACCGCCGACTGGGTCATCGACCTGGGCCCGGAAGGGGGCGATAAGGGGGGTAAGATCATCGCTCAGGGCACACCGCTGCAGCTTACCAAGAAGCGCGGTTCTCATACCGGGCATTATCTTAAAAAACTGCTGGGTACCTGACCCGGGCCAGTTCGCGTGAGCCGACAAACCTCAATCAGCAGAATTGTAACGACCAGGCACTTCAGGCACATTTCTCTGTCCCACTTGCTACGGTTCATCATTTGACCTGTTAGCCCATCAGGGGGTTAAGCCTGAGTCCGCCTTTGGGGGCCGATACTCAACTCCAGATACCCAGCATAGGATTGATTGATATGTCCAAACACTATGACTTAATCGCCATCGGCGCCGGCAGTGGCGGACTCTCGGTGGCTGAACGTGCCGCCAAGTACGGCGCCAAGTGCGCGATTATCGAGGCCAAGCGAGTTGGTGGGACCTGCGTCAACCTGGGTTGTGTACCGAAGAAGGTCATGTGGTATGGCGCCGGTATCGCACACACCCTGCATGACGCTTCAGATTACGGTTTCGACATCGACGTCAAAGGCTTCTCCTGGGAGACCCTGAAGGCTCGGCGGGATGAGTATGTGGCGGGGATCAACAGCTGGTACCACACCTATCTGAAAGATTCCGATATCGATGAGATCACCGGTTATGCCCGTTTCATCGACGCCAACAGAGTGGATGTGGAAGGTGTGGAGTTAAGCGCTGATCATATCGTCATCGCACCCGGTTCATATCCGGAGGTACCCTCTGTGCCCGGCGCCGAACACGGCATCACATCGGATGGTTTTTTTGCCCTGGAAGCATTGCCGCAACGGGTGGCGGTTGTCGGTAGCGGCTACATCGCGGTTGAAATCGCCGGTCTGCTCAATGCATTGGGCGCGGATGTCACCATGCTGCTACGTCGCGAACAGCTGCTGCGACCATTCGATGCCATGTTGCGCGAGTGCCTGATGGAGGAGATGATCAATGCCGGGATCAACATCATCACCTCATCCCAGATCGGGGAGGTCAGGAAAGAGGCGGATGGCACCCTGGATCTGATCTGCGCCGATACCGGACAAAGCATCGGCCTGTTCGATCATCTGTTATGGGCGATCGGCCGAAGCCCCGCAAGCGCCGGCATGGCGCTGGCCAATGCCGGTATCACCACCGACGAACAGGGCTACATCCCCACCGACGCCTTTCAGAACACCAACATTCCCCATATCTATGCAGTCGGGGATGTCACCGGGCGGGCCCAGCTGACCCCGGTTGCGATTGCCGCCGCCAGGCGCCTCGCCGACCGGCTTTTTGCCGGCATGTCCGAACGCAAGCTCGACTATGAAGTCATCCCGACAGTGGTGTTTTCACACCCGCCCATCGCCACAGTGGGCCTGACCGAATCCGAGGCCAGGGAGCTTCATGGGGATGCGGTGAAGATCTATCAGTCGAGGTTCACACCGATGTATCACGCCTTCACCCGACACCAGAGCAAAATGGCCATGAAGCTGGTCACCATCGGTGCCCGGGAGAAGGTCATCGGCTGTCACGTCATCGGCATCGGCGCGGACGAGATGATGCAGGGATTCGCGGTTGCCATCAGGATGGGGGCCACCAAGCAGGATTTGGATGACACCATCGCCATCCACCCGACGGCCGGTGAAGAGTTGGTGACCATGCGTTGAATGGGATGAGCTGAGATATGGACTCGCCCTTGCCATCGTCCTCTCCATCGGCCTTCACCTGCTGTTTGTACAGAACACGGTTTTACCTATTGCATAAAGGCCATCGATGACTGGCGTATTATTGATCCCGAGGATGACTTGCGGGTGTCGATGTGAGGGTGCGGCTTGCCGCAGCGAAACTCAGAGCGCAGCCGACCGATGCGCTTGCGGGCTCACGCCCCTTACACGCTTGAACGCAGTACTGAATGCAAACGGAGTTGCATAGCCAACCTTCTCGGCCACGCTGCCCACGGTCTCGTCTGGCTGACACAAGAGGTCGGCTGCCAAGGCCATGCGCCAATTTCTCAGGAATGTCATCGGTGATTCGCCAACCCGCTCCTGGAAGCGGCGCGCAAGCGACGCCCGCGAGGCACCGACTTCCAGCGCCAGTGTATCCATGGTCCATGGATTGGCCGGTTTATCATGCATGATGTGCAGGGCACGTTCGATGATCCGATCACCCTGGTAGCGCCACCACTCCGGTCTGCTACTGTCGTGCTTGCCGAACCAGGCCTTGAGCACGGCGGTCAACAACAGGTCGAGCAGCCGATCCAGCACCGCAGCCTGACCCGGTTCATCTTTGATCACCTCGTCACAGAGTAACGCCACCAGGGGAGACTCCCAGTCGGCATGGGACAGCGACAGCACTGCCGGCAACGCCCGCATCAGGCGATCGCTGATGTCGCTTAGATGCTCATAGGCGCCGACGAGAAATACGCTTGAACCTTCAGCATCGTTACCCCAGGTTCTCACCCCATGCATCATCGCCTCATGCAATGAGTTTCCATTCAGGTCACAACAGCGTTGCCCCGGATGAATGATCACCTGCGGGGGTCTGGACGGAGAATCGGCGAGGTTGTATTGCATCGGTGCGCGTATGACAGCGATGTCACCGGGGCCGATTTGAATGGGATCACCGGCATCGGCTACCAGCCACAGCTCTCCTGCCACACCAGCGATCAGCGTCAGCGGTGAACCGGCGAGGTCCCTCAACGACCACGGTGAGTTCATGACTGCTCGCAAAGCGAAGGCACCCCGCGCACGCGGGGCATCCAGTAATCCACCCAAAGTATCCATGGGGCAAATTATAGACGAACGCGTATGAATCTGAGCTTTCCGATAATGGCGTCACACAACCCCCGCACTTACCATTATTTATACCGAAACAAGCTGCATAAACGGTGTAAAACCGAACCAATAGAGGAGAAGCGCAAATGTCCCTGAAGAATGAAATGACAATGCGACGTTTTGTCGAGCAGGTCATCAATAACGGCAATTTCCCGGTTCTGGATGAGGTCATTCACCCAAACTACGTCTACCGCAGTCCCGATCAGGTGCTCCAAGGCCAGGAAGCTCTCAAAGAGCTGCTCACAACCTACCGCAGCGCCTTTCCCGATCTGCACATAGAGATCGGGGAAATGGTCAGCGGGGGTAACAAGACCGTGATCTCCATTACCCTATCCGGCACCCATGAAGGCGATCTGATGGGAATAGGTGCAACCGGCAGGCGGGTGAAGG
>NATW01000142.1 GCA_003094555.1 gamma proteobacterium symbiont of Ctena orbiculata | reverse complement strand
TTGCGTACCTCGCCAAGACTTGCCTTGAAAAGACCGGTGATACCCATGGTCAGCTCGAAGATGGCGGTTTCGAAATTGCTGTACTTATTCGAAAGCACCTCTCCCTGCTCGGTGAATTTAATTTCCCCTTTGACCGTATTGCTGGGTTGCGCAAGGATGGACTGATGGGTGGGGCCGCCGCCTCGGCCAACGGTTCCACCGCGACCGTGAAACAGCCTGCACCTGATTCCCCGCTCCTGCGCGAGGCTGATTATACGTTGTTGTGTCTGATAGAGATTCCATGCAGAGGCCATGATACCGCCATCCTTAGCCGAGTCGGAGTAGCCGAGCATTACCTCCTGCCGGTTGTTATTTGCCGTCAGCAGTTGGCGGTAGCAGTGGTTGGAAAAGAGTTCGTCGAGGATCGATGCGCAGTTCTTCAGGTCATTGATGGTTTCAAACAGGGGTGAAATCTCGAGTTGGCAAAACCATGCCCCGTTTTGTACGCCAATCAGGCCGCATAGGCTGCCAAGGAATGCAACTTCCATGATGTCACTGGCATGATGGGTCATGGAGATGACATATTGACCTATCGCGAGGGGGCTGATATCCCTTTTGCTGTCGGCGATCAAATCGAACACCGCTAATATGTCCTGGGTTGCGCGGGATAATCGCTCAATGACCAGCGGTTGGGTCAAGCCAGCGTTAATCACTTTTTCGAGTAGCAGCATACGCTGCTGGCTATTCAGGTCGTGGTAGGCGGACTCAAGACCGGTCACTTGGAGGATCTCGGCCACTGCATGCGTATGCAGGGTCGACTCTTGCCTGATATCGAGGCGCGCCAGGTAGAAGCCGAAGGTCTCTGCCAGATGAATCAGGTCCTGCAGTTCCCCCTCTGCGGCATCTTCATCACCATGACTCAGCAATGCGTGGGATATCAGTTTCAGGTCGCGCTGGAATGCAGTCTCGTTGGTATAAGCGCCGGACCTTGCTTCGCGTAGTGCGCCCGTGGATGCTCCTACGGACTGCTGTGTCTGCTTGAGACGTTCGCGAATGATGAACAGTTTGCGTCGATAGGGTTCGTCTTCGAAGCGTCTTGGATTGTCGTGAAAGAATGCTTGATAGTGTTCATTGTCAGATTTGAGGCTTTCGTTAAACGACCAGTTTGGGGTGCAAAATCTGTCGGAGAAGGTCAGCTCGGAAATCAGTTGATCGACACGACGGATATACTCACTCAATATGGTCTGTTGCTGCAGATTGAGTGCCAGACGTGTCACTTCCGTTGTTACAAAAGGATTACCATCGCGGTCTCCGCCGATCCAGGAACCGAATCGAATAAAGGGTGGTAGTTGAATACCATGATACTCTTCGTGATCACCATAGACCCGTTCGATGCCGCTCTGAAGCCGGCGAAAAATCTGGGGAATGGCCTCAAACAAGCTGTTTTTGAAATAGTAGAGGCCGAGACGTATCTCATTTCTAACCTCGGGACGTACCGCTCTTACCTCTTCGGTTTTCCATAGAATCTGGATCTGTGTCTTTAACGACTTGATGGCCGCTTCCCGTTGCTCGAGGCGACGTTTGGGCGCATCCAGCAACTCGTTCGTAAGGAATATTCGGCGTAACAGTTTCATGATCACCAGGCGTTTCGATTCGGTCGGGTGCGCGGTGAATACCGGTATGTAGGCTGCATCATCGAGGATGTTTTGCAGCTGTTGCGGGGTAATGTCCTGCTTGCGGAATTCGCGTAAGGTGTGATCGAAGGATCCCTGCCAAAGTTCTCTTCCCTTGCCGGCAATGAGCCGACGTTGACGGTGGAGAAATGTCTCTTCGGCGATATTTACCAACATGAAGTAGATACTGAAGGCGCGGACAACGGCACTGAGCATCTCCGGTTGCAGGGATTCGATGAGTTTCGAGAGCCGATCATAGAGTGCCTGATCAGGTTTTGTGTGCAGCTTCAGGTAGCCTTTACGCAATCGTTCAACCACCGTATAGGTCTCTTTGCCCACCTGTTCCCGCAGCACTTCGCCAAGCAGAACCCCTAGCAAATTGACCCGCTGGCGCAATGCCTTATCGTGTTTGATGCAGGCTTTGGTGAATGTATCTGTCATTTGATTTCCAGGCCTTTGAGATACTTGTTTGTTGTTCTGACTAATAAAAATAGCAGAACATTGACTAGTCCTGGGTTAAACAGAACCGTTCAAATAACAATGGAATGAATTTGACCTTAACCCGATCCGGGTTAAAGATAATTTCAGATCTGGATTGCCAAAGGGTTAGAGTGGTCTCGGCTTTTGAATACCGTAACCTTGAGCATAGTCGACACCGACTGTGGTCAGCCAATCTACCAGTTCTCTGTTTTCGACGAACTCCGCGATGGTCTCTATTCCCATCTCCATGGAAATGCGACAGATTGACTCCACCATTGCGGCGTCCACCTGATCATCAAGCAGGTCGCGCACGAAGCAGCCGTCAATCTTTATATAGTCGACAGGCAGGGTCTTGAGGTAGCTCAGGGATGATAACCCACTGCCGAAATCGTCCAGGGCGAAGGAGACCCTGTGCCTTTTGAGTCGTTCCATGTAGTTGAGGGCCTGTTGTAGGTTACCGATGGCCGCCGTTTCTGTTATCTCCAGACAGATCCTTTCCCCCAGCGCATGGTGTTGCTGTAGCCGATCCTCGAGGAGTTCCAGGATATGGCGGTTGGCAAGGGAACCACCAGACAGATTGATGAATAGATGAACATGACTGTTTTCGGGTCGTAGTAACCAGTCACTGGCTCGCTTTATGACCCACTCATCTACCCGGTGCATGAAGCCGTAGCGTTCGGCGGCTGGGATGAACTGGCCTGGCAGCACCAGTCCACTATCCGGGTCGATCATCCTCACCAGCACTTCGCGGTAGTCCTGCTTTGCCGGATCACGGGAAAGGGCCTGGATGCGCTGCGAGTAGAGGGCCAGGCAATTCTCGTTGAGGGCCGCTTTGAGGCGTATGACCCACTTCATCTCGCTACGGCGTTCGACCATCTGTTGATCGTCGGGCTGATAGACATGCACCCGGTTGCGCCCCTGATCCTTGGCGGTGTAGCAGGCCAGGTCCGCCAGGCTGAGGGCATTGGGATTGGGTAGATCTCCGTCGATGAGCACAATGCCGAAGCTGGCGCCGATCTGAAAATGCTGATCCTCCCAGGTGAAAGGGAAATCGGCCAGTTGTGCACGTAGGTTTTCGGCGTTTTTAATACCATGTTCAAGGTCGCAACCGACCATTAACAGGCCAAACTCGTCACCCCCCAGGCGGGCGAGGATGTCAGATTCACGGGTATGCTTTTGCAACAGGCTGGCCACCTGTCTCAACAGCTCATCCCCCGCCACATGACCGACGGTGTCGTTCACCACCTTGAACTGATCCAGATCGATATAGATCAGCACATTCACAGCCCCCCCCTGCAGCGCATGTTCGATCTGCTCGTCCAGTCGTTGATCGAAGGCCGATCGACTCCACAGTCCGGTAAGGTCGTCGTGGAGGGCCTGATATTCAATCTTGCGCTGCATGTAGCGAGCTGCCGATACATCATGAAACACCAGCACCACGCCAGTGATATGGCCATCCTCGCTGAGCATGGGGGCGGCGGAGTTGGTTATCGCAATCTCCTTGCCCACTTTATTGATCAACAGGGTATGACTGTTCAGGCCGGTGACACGGCCCTCCTGCAGGCATCGATCAGCCAGGTTATCGATCGGTATGCGGGTGACCTCGTCAAAAATGGTAAAGACTTCCTCCAGGCTGTGCCCGCAAGCCTCCTCGTTGCTCCAATTGGTCAGGTTCTCAGCTATCGGATTGAGAAAAGCGATTTGGCCATCAGCATCCGTGGTAATGACGCCATCGCCGATGGATCGCAGCGTAACCAGTGCCCGCTCGCGCTCCTCGTACAGGGTGGCTTCGAGGTGCTTCTGTGCGGTGACATCCACATGGGTGCCGACCATACGAATCGCCCTCCCCTCGGTGTCTCTGTGGGCGCGGCCGCGGGCCAGGATCCAGCGCCAACTGCCATCTTTATGGCGCATACGATAGTGATTCTCATAAGTCGTTTCGGGATCATCCAGATGGGCCTGGACATTGGCGAGGGCAGCAGATAGGTCATCCGGGTGCACTCGCTCCAGCCAGGATGAGTAGTGATTCTCTACTTCATTTTCCTGGTAACCGAGCATCTCTTTCCAGCGGGATGAATAGTAGACCTCGTTGGTGATCAGGTCCCTGTCCCACAGGCCGTCGTTGCTACCCTCCAGGGCATGGCGTAACCGCTCTTCATCTGTCCGGATGCGGGTGTTCATCGCTTCGACGTCATCTTCCCGCTCGACCAGGGTATCGAGCATGCGGTTCATATCGAGGGCAAGCTGGCCCAGTTCATCCGGTCTGCCCAGCTGGCAGTGTTCGTCCCGTTTACCGGATTCTATCGCCGTGGCAAAGCCGGCAAGGCTGCGGATGTCCCGGGTCAGTCCCCGGCTCATAAACCAGGCGAAGAGCACCCCAACGGCAATGGCGATGGCCGTGTAGATGAGTCCTTCACGGGTAACTACCTGGAGGCTTGAGGCAATCCCTGCGCGACTGATGCCTACCCTGGCCCAGCCGATGTGACGCTGGTTGACCATGATCGGGTGAGCCACATCAATATGCAGGGCATTATCGATGAGGACCTGGGTTTTCGGAACGGCCTGTGTCAGCCGCTGGCTGATGGAATCGCTGACGTAGCTACCCACACGGGAGCGGTCGGTATAGCCCAGGACCTGGCCCCGAAGGTCGGTGTAGAGGGCATAACGCAGGCCGGGGAAGCTGTGTTGGGAATGAATCACCTCCTCAATACCGATGTAGTCTTTGGCCAGTACCCAGGAGGTGCCGTTGGCCGCCAGTGCCTCGGCCAGGGAGACTGCCTGCTTGCGAGACTCCTGTACCAGAAAATCCCGCTGTCGGGTGACCAGGTCATAAACGAAGATGGTCATCAGGACCGCGTGTACCAGGGCGATGCCCAGCATCAGCTGGCGTCCGATAGATGCTGTCCAGAAGCGGTGAAGGATAGCTAGCATGGCGGCGCTACCCGGTTCCGTTCAAGGGCCGTACCTGGCGAGCGAAGTTGTCGATGAAGTCGCGCACCACCCTGTATGAATCATCATTCGCACTCTCGAAGCGGGAGAGCTCCATCGGTTCCAGGATCTCCCTGCCCTGCTGGTGAGTGTGCAGATTGACCAGCAGGTCATGCACCTGCTGTACGATTGTTGCCGGTACATCAGGGGAAACTACCAGGCCGTTGTTGATGAGGGGCTCGGTTTCCCAGATCACCTTCAACTCTTTTTTCAGTTCCGGCCGTTGTTTGGCCAACGCCAGCCAGGGTGGCGGCCAGGTGGCGGCAGCGGCGGTCTGTTTAAGATAAACGTTCATGACCGAGGACTCTTGCGACCCCACATAGCGATTATCCAGCTCCTGCATGACATCCACGCCATGGGTTTGCAGATAGTATTGGGGCATCATGGTCGCTGCCAGGGCGGTGGGTGCCGGATAGCTGACTGCTTTGCCGCTCAGGTCGGAGACCTGACGGATGTCGCTATCTCGTCTTACCAGAATGATGCCGCGAAAGTTGTTGTCATCCCCCATCTTGGCAAATACGCGGTAGCCTTTGTCCACTGCGTTAATGGTTTGATAGGGATTGGGCAGACTGAAGTGGAACTTGTGCGCATAGAGCTTTTTATCGTAGGCGGCGTAGTTGCGTGACGCCTCCAGCTTGAATCGTACCCCCGCAATTTTCTCGCTCAGATAATCCATCAAAGGACCGAAGACTTTATAGAGGTGTTGAGGATTGTGTAAGGGGTGTACGCCGAAAAGATAGACCGTTTCTGTGTCAGGAGGGGTAGAGGAAAAAGTGGGTTGATAGGGCGTGGCTTCAGGTTTGTTGCAGGCGGTCAGAAAGCATCCATAAAGGAGGACCAGGCAAAAAGTGCTAAGCGATCTCCCTCTCAACATGCTGAACGACGCTTTATCATCATCTTTCCCTATATGCTCGGGTTAAATATGTTGTATTGCCATCTCAGCATGCGACTAAGCAGCTGGACCTCCTTTGACGGTTAATACAGTTTCTTTTGCTGGGTTACACTAGCTTTTAACGGCATCGATTGACAATTATTAAAGAAAAACTGGTCCTAACTAAGGTCGATTCAATTGATTCAGGTCAAAAAAACCGGTTCCGCTCAAGCGCTATACCAGTACCAGCTCGATGCCATCCCCCAGTACCTGATCGATAAAGTGTTTCTGCCAATTCTCACCATGCAGATGACGAATGGTTTCTAGCACCAGATAGTCCGGCTTTAATGCAGTCTCGTCTGTATAGCGACTCAGGCCCTGTACGCAGGCGGGGCAGCTTGTCAAAAGCTTTATCGGGGGTGTCGTCTGATGCGCTTTTTTCCCTAGCGCAACTATACCTTTGTGTAGCTCTTCCGCTTTACGAAAGCGTAACTGATTGGCGATATCGGGCCGGCTGGTGCCCAAGGTGCCGGCCTCCCCGCAACAGCGGTCACTCAGTATTACAGGCTTACCCATCAGGCCGCTGGCAAGCTGCTGTGGATTGTAGTGTTTGATCGGGCTGTGGCAGGGGTCGTGGTAGAGATACTCAGTCTGCTGTGTGCCGGGCAAGGCGACCCCCCGCTCCAGCATATATTCATGAATATCGAGCAGGCGGCAACCGGGAAAGATCTTCTCGAACTGATATTGCAGCAGTTGATCCATGCAGGTGCCGCACGAGACCAGGACGGTCTTGATATCCATGTAGTTCAGGGTGTTGGCAATACGGTGGAACAGGACCCGGTTTTCGGTGGTGATCCGGTGTCCACGTTGATGCAGGCCGGCTGCGGTCTGCGGATAACCGCAGCAGAGATAACCGGGTGGCAGGACCGTCTCCGCCCCCAGCTCACAAAGCATCGCCAGGGTAGCCATACCGATTTCGCTGAAGAGTCGTTCAGAGCCGCAACCGGGAAAGTAGAAAATCGCATCGCTCTCATCGTTTACCTTGCGTGGGTAACGCAGGATAGGTACAGAGTCCGTGGTATCAAGCTTCAGTGCATCCCGCAGGGTAAGTTTGGGTGGCTCGACCCGGATCGGTTTTTGTACCATCTCCACCATCATCGCCTGGGGCTTGGGCGCCCCTGTGGTGGCTTTGGGTGGTTGGCTGTCGGGCTTGCGCATACCGGCCCTGCCGGCCAGGGCATAGCCGAGATTGAGCCCTTTGAAGCCCCACTCAGCCAATCCCTTGCGCATCCAACGGATTGCGGTGGGGTGGGTGATATTTAGAAAAGTCATGGCGGCAGCGGTGCCAAGATTGCGGCGTTTTTTTCCCCGGTCCACGAGGATTTTACGCATCAAGGTCGTCACTTCGCCAAAATCGATATTCACCGGGCAGGGGTTTTCGCACTTGTGACAGATAGTGCAGTGGTCAGCCACGTCATTCATCTCAGCGAAGTGTTGCATGGAGATGCCGCGCCGGGTCTGCTCTTCGTAGAGGAAGGCCTCGACGATAAGGCCGGTGGCCAGGATCTTGTTGCGAGGTGAGTAGAGCAGGTTGGCGCGGGGTATGTGGGTCATGCAGGCCGGCTTGCATTTACCGCACCTCAAGCAGTGTTTGATCTCGTCATTGAGGGTGCCCAGTTCACTCTCTTCGAGGATGATGGCCTCCTGTTCCAACAACCGCAGGGATGGCGTATAGGCCATCTCCAGATCAGCCCCCTCGATCAACTTACCGCGATTGAAGCGTCCATGAGGGTCAATCTCCTGTTTGTATCGGGCGAATGCGCTGAGTTTGTCTGCCTCCATATATTGCAACTTGGTAAGTCCGATACCGTGCTCGCCGGAGATGGCGCCACCCAGGGAACTGGCCAGGGCCATGATCCGGTCAACGATCCGGTCCGCCTGTTGCAACATGGCGTAGTTGTCGGAGTGGACAGGTATATTGGTGTGTACATTACCGTCACCGGCATGCATGTGCAGGGCAACGAATAGGCGTGAATCCCGCAGACGGGCGTGGATCTCGCGCATGGCGCGACGGATTTGGCGTACCTCCTGCCCGGAGAATATTTCGTCCAGTCGAGTGGCGATTTCGCTGCGATAAGAGACCACAAGATCACGTCTCAGGAGCAGGTCGATCAATCTATCACCTGGCTGGATGGCACTTTGTGCGGCCTCTTCGATGAGTGCGCTATGGGCAGAGGCGGGTGCATCGAGCTGGTCCAGCAGATCGCGCCAGCGTTGACGGGCTTGCGCCACTGCCTCCCGTGCCAGGTCGAGTTTGGCCTGAAGGATGGAGCGGTTTTCATCACTCGCCTCAAAATCGTCATCCGGTTTACGCAGAGAGTGGTCACCGGCGAGATAGGCAACAACCTCATCGGCGATAAGAATCTTGTTTTTGATCGATTCCTCGATATTGATGCGTTCGATGGCTCGGCTGTAATCGGCCAGCTTGTGCAACGGAATGACCACATCCTCGTTGATCTTGAAGGCGTTGGTGTGGGCTGAAATTGCAGCTGTACGGGCGCGGTCGAGCCAGAAATTACGCCGTGCTTCCGGGCTGCTGGCGATAAAGGCCTCTCCTTCCCTGGCCACTGTCATGCCTACAACCTCTGTGGCCACCTGTTCCAGCTTCTCTTCATTGTCACTGGCAATGTCGGCCAGCAGTACCATTTTCGGACGTTCGCGGCGGGCTGCCTTGGTGGAGTATTTGACCGCTTTCAAGTAGCGCTCATCCAGGTGTTCCAGGCCGACCAGTTTGATCGCCTGATGCTGGTCGAGATAGCTCTTGATCTCGACAATCGCGGGTACCGCCTTGCCGATGTCACTGCCGAAAAACTCCAGGCAGAGGGTACGTACCTGGGTCGGCATCCGGTGCAGGATAAAGCGTGCCGAGGTGATCAGTCCGTCGCACCCCTCCTTCTGTACACCGGGGAGCCCGGAGAGGAATTTATCGGTGACATCCTTACCCAGCCCGGCCTTGCGAAAGGCACTGCCCGGCATCGTGATGAGTTGTGGTTCGGTTGTCGGCTGATCCGTCCCGCTCTGGTAGCGGATGAGTCGGAACTGCACCTGCTCCTGATCATGGATCTTGCCCAGGTTGTGGTTGAGGCGTTCGATCTCCAGCCACTCCCCATTCGGCATCACCATGCGCCAGCTGGCGAGATTGTCCAGGGTGGTGCCCCATAGGACCGCCTTTTTACCCCCCGCATTCATGGCGATATTACCGCCGATGGTGGAGGCATCCTGGGAGGTGGGATCGACGGCGAATGCAAGACCGCCTGCTTCGGCCTTCTCCGACACGCGCCGGGTGATAACGCCCGCACCGACGCGGATGGTGGGTACCCGCTCCTCAACACCCGGCAGGGAGCGATATTCGATCTCATGGATGAAATCGAGCTTTTCGGTGTTGATGACCGCGCTGTGGGGATCGAGGGGCACCGCGCTGCCGGTATATCCTGTGCCCCCGCCGCGGGGAATCAGGGTCAATTGAGAGTCGATGCAGGCCTTGACGATCGGTGCGATCTCCTGCTCCGAGTCGGGGGTGATGACAACAAAGGGTATCTCCACCCGCCAGTCGGTGGCATCGGTGGCATGGGAGACACGGGCAAAGCCGCTGAAATCCACATTGTCCGCCCGGGTCAAACCGATAAGGTTGGTCTTGGTGCGGTGGCGCAGGCCAAGCAATTCCTCGAAGCGCCGTTCGAAGCTGTCCACGGCTTGCCGCGCCGCATGCAATAGGGTCAGGGCCTGCTGATTGTCATTGGCGCGCTGTTCAAATTGATCCAGGCGATGTTTGAGTGCCCCCACCAGCGCCTCTCTGCGCGATTCATTGTCTAGCAGGTCATCCTGGATATAGGGATTGCGGCTGATTACCCACATGTCCCCCAATACTTCGAACAGCATCCGTGCGGAACGCCCGGTCCGGCGCGTACCGCGTAACTCCTCGATAAGCGCCCACATGGGTTTTCCAAGGAACCGGATTACGATTTCCCGGTCAGAGAAGGACGTGTAGTTGTAAGGGATCTCACGTATTCGTGGCGTAGGCTGCATAGTCGGTTTACGGTTAGGAGGCGTGTGCAGAGGTCATTTTCAGAGCGCCTATTGTAGCCTAAAAAAGTATGGGCCTTCAGTTTGCAACTATAGAATTTATCAATATTTCATTCTGATCATCCGATGGGGAATCTCCATGAAGCACAATAAAAGAACTTTCAAGAATATGCTCTCCTTGACTCTGATGTCAGGGTTGCTCCTTACCGCGCCCATGGTGTGGGCCGGAGAGGTAGAAAAAGCGGTCGAATACCGCCAGGGGGTAATGAATGTCTTCAGTTGGAATATGAAGGCGATGTCCGACATGATGAAAGGCAAGACGCCTTTCGACCAAAAGGTGTTCGCCGGTCACGCAAAAGATCTGGCCAATGCCTCCGGGCTGAACCTGATGCCCGGCTTTCCTGAGGACTCGGAATCCGAGGAGAGCGATGCACTGGTGGAAATCTGGATGGAGTTCGATGATTTTGAAGCCAAGTACAAGAAGCTGGGTGAGGCGGCTAGAGGCTTAAGCGAAGTTGCCGCCAGTGGCGACAAGGCATCACTTGGCGAAGCCCTGAAGATGACGGGCAAGTCCTGTAAGGCCTGTCACAAGAAGTATAAGAACTGATCAGGGAAAGCCGGGTCCGGTGTCACTCTCAGCCAGGATGCGGTCGATGGTGCAGGCGACATGGAAATGGCCATCATCGGCGGCATCACTGCGTATGACGCTGGCCTCGGCCAGTAAGGGGGGGGTGATGGTATGCCCCGGTATGATGGCGATGGTTATTTTGGCGCCGGGTGCAATCTCCCTGTCGGCGGCCATCAGCAGGCCTGAATTACTGAGGTTCTTTATCGTCGCGGCGGAGAGCTGACTCTCGCCATCGATACGGTATCGGACCTCCCCGTCCACCGCCATCCGATAAAAATCGCGTTTCTCGATAAAATCATTCATATCTAATGTTTCCCCCAGGCATGTTCAGATATGTAACCCCTAGATTGATAATTTATCAAGATAGTGTCTTGCTAGTCGCATCAATAAGCACCAAATCAGTCGTTTTATTCTCTGATTTACAGAATGTTACTAAAAATTTTGTGGCTATCACGAATGACTGTAGGCCATTCGTGGAGGAAATGACAGCTGGCGCTCGTCCGCGGCTGCTTTATGCATGCCTTATGACGTATGATAAAGAGACCCTGTGAAAGCTATTTAAAGAATCCAGGGGTTCGTGAATGAAGTGGCAGATTGTTGTCTAAGCGGGTATAGGCGCTGTCGTGCTTGGATACTCGAGGGCGGACAGCGATTGCTTTAAATCATGGTACCCCTGATGTGTCTGATCCACACTTTAATCTGAGTCAGGTTAGCAACAGCGTAGTCGAGGAGCAGCATGGATATTCGTAAATCAGTCCTGGCATCTTTCCTGGTGATTCTACCGGCCCTGCTTCAGGCGGCAGATGTCTACCGGACTGTGGACGATGAGGGAAATGTGACCTATACCGATGCCCCGGTGAAGACGGACGGCAAGATCGAAAAAATCGAAATCCAGCCTGGTCCCTCTGAGGCATCGAGGCTTGATACAGAACAACGCAATGCAGCCATCCGCAAGGCTATGGAAGAGGCCAGGAACAAGCGCCTGGAAAAAGAGGCCAGCCGCGCTACGCAGTTATCCAAGGCCCGCAAGGAGCTGGATGAGGCGGAAGAGAATTTGAAGCGAACCAAAGAGCTAGGTGAGGACGATCGCCAATACTTAACCGGTGGAAGAAGCCGCATCAGGCCGGAATATCATGAGCGGGTCAAAGAGGCGGAGAAAAAAGTCGAGGCCGCACGCAAGAATCTCAAGGAAGCACGCGGTTACTGATGCAGGTCTATCTGGTAGGAGGGGCTGTCAGAGACAGGTTGTTGGGCAGACCGATCAAGGAGCGAGATTATGTGGTTGTCGGCGCCAATCCGGAAATGATGTTGGCCAAGGGCTTTCAGCAGGTCGGCAGCGCTTTTCCCATTTTTCTCCATCCCCAAACCCGTGAGGAGTATGCCTTAGCCAGGATTCGTCGATCTGGAGGTCAGGACGAAGGCAGTGCCGGCCCGGTTACCCTTGAGCAGGACCTGGCAAGGCGTGACCTGACTATCAATGCCATTGCCGAGGATGAGCATGGTGAGTTGATCGACCCTTTCGGTGGTAGGGAAGATCTGCAAAAACGTCAGTTGCGTCATGTCTCCGACGCCTTTGGCGAGGACCCAATCCGTATTCTGCGTGTCGCCCGATTCATGGCCCGCTATGCGGATCTCGGCTTTAGGGTTGCGCCGGAGACCCGCTCATTGATGAAAGAGCTGATTGCTGACGGGTGCCTTGAAGGGTTGGTCCCGGAAAGGGTTTGGCAAGAGCTGACAGGGGCCCTTGGTGAGGCGCAACCGAGATCTTTCTTCGAGACCTTGCGCGCTGTGGGTGCCTTGCAGCAGGTTTTTCCCGAAATCGATGCCCTTTGGGGTGTACCCCAACCGGTGCAGTGGCATCCTGAGGTGGATTGTGGGGAACATACCATGCTGGCCCTCCAGGCGGTTGTTGAATTGAGTGATGATCGGGCAATCAGGTTCGCCACCCTCACCCACGACTTGGGCAAGGCGACCACCCCACAGCGAATATTGCCAAGCCACTATGGTCATGAGGAGCGAGGCGTTAAGTTGATACAACGTATGTGCGGCCGCCTCAAGGCCCCGGCACGTTTTCGAGAACTGGCCTGTCGCTGTGCCACATACCATGGCTATCTGCATCGACTCTACGAACTGCGTCCAAAGACGGTGTTGAAACTGTTGACAGGATTGGATGCCTTTCGTCAACCTGAGCGCCTGCAACAGTTCATTCTGGTATGTCAGGCTGATTACCTGGGACGCAAGGGTTTGCAACACCGCCCCTATCCCCAGGCGGATGACTTGAAGCGGATCTACCGGGCTGCTGCAGAAGTGACCTCTGCAACCCAGGACGCGACGCTTATGGGCAGGCTGTTGGGTGAAGCGATTGATAAAGAAAGGATTCAGCGGATAAAAGAGGTGATGAACTCACTTCAAGTTGGAGTTGATTGAATATTCATAACTCAATCGACCAGGCGTTCGAAAATCCTGAACCCGGCGACATAGGTACCTATGGCGGATCCCAGGGTACTGAAGAAGAAAATCACCAGGGTTCTGGAGACCCGGTTTTTCCACCAACCACGAAATGATGTGGTGTCGTTACGCAGACGGGCAAAGTCCGCGACGGTTGGTTTACGCAGAAAAAGCTCAGCTGCTGCGGTTACCATACCTGCCCCAATCGCCGGATTCAGCGATGTCAGGGGAGCCGCGACGAAGGCGGTGACAACGGTCAATGGATGCGCCGCGGCGAGTAAGGCACCCAGGGCAGACAGGCCTCCATTTATCACGACCCAATCCATCACCAGCTGCCAGCCTAGAGACGGGCTGCGTTGAAAGCCGATAATGAAACCGCTCAACACCAGTGCCACGATCATCCAGGGAATCAGTTTTGGCCAACGGCTGGGCTTTGGCTCCTCATCCAGTTGACTGATCCGCTCATCTGGCGAGGCCATGGGGCTTTGCAGGTAGTTGGCGATGCCGTTCATATGGCCGGCGCCCACCACCACCAACAGATCTTCATGTCCCTTGCTGCCTAGCTCCTGCAATATTCTTGCAGCCATATATTGGTCGCGCTCATCGATCAGCGGAATGTAGAGATCCTCGCGGTCTTCAGCAAATTCGGCAAAGGTGGTCTCCAGGATATCACCCTCTTTCAGGTGTTCGATCTCCTCTTCAGAGACCTCCTCTTTGGAAAGTATGCTGCCGAGGATACCGGCGAACAGAGTGAACCGTTTCCACCATGTGAGGTTGCCTGCAACCCGCTTCAGGGTGGTGCTGATCTCTCGATCAATCAGTAACAGGGTACGATGGGACTCCTGGGCAATGCGGATTGCCTCCCGCTGCTCCTCTCCGGGTGAGATGCCGAACTGGTCAGCAAGGCGTTGCTGATAGGCGCCCAGGGCGAGATTGGTCATCACCATCAACACCCGCTTCTCCTTGACCACCTTCAGCAGATCCATTTTTGCCAAATCGTCAGGATTGATCAGTGCATTGTAGCGGCTAGGGCATAACTCTACCGCCACTGCATCGTAGTCGCCGCCCTGCAGGAGCTGCTGGACCTTTTCCGCGCTCGAGCGTGAGACATGGGCTGTACCCAAAAGGGTTACTTTGCTATCGCCAAGAATCACTTCCCGTTGTGGTTCCCGATCTCTCTGGGCCATGGTCGTCTGTCTTTCAGTTGCAAAAGCCCATCATTGTAACAGCCTCTTCGATGTAGAGTGCGGATAATTCTCTTGAATTTTCTAAGGCGTTTGCCTGGTGCTGGATTTAAAGGTAGCTTAGGCTATTGACTCGAATCGGTGGAGTGAACGTGATGAGTAAAAACATTGTCTGGCATGAAGCGACGGTTACCCGTGAGCGTCGTGAAAAGATGAACAGACATCGGGCCAAGTTGCTTTGGTTTACAGGCCTGTCCGGGTCCGGCAAGTCCACCCTGGCCCATGCCCTGGAGGAGGAATTGCATCAGCGTGGGTGTCGTACCTATGTCTTTGATGGTGACAATGTTCGGCATGGATTATGCCGCGATCTCGGCTTCAGCACCGAGGACAGGACGGAAAATATTCGTCGCATCGGCGAAATGGCAAAACTTTTTGTGGACGCGGGGGTAATTGCCCTTACCGCCTTTATCTCACCCATTCGTGAAGATAGAGAAAGGGCCAGGGGACTGTTTCCTCACGGTGACTTCATAGAGGTGTATGTCAGTTGTCCGCTGGAAGTGTGTGAGTCTCGGGATGTAAAGGGGCTGTATAAAAAAGCGCGAGATGGAGAGATTCCGAACTTTACGGGTATATCAGCACCCTATGACATACCGGACAAGCCTGAGATAACGATAGAGACTCAGGAGAGGACCATCGAGGCGTGCATAGATGAGCTGATCGAGACGCTGCAACAGCGCGGCGTGATTCCCACCAAGGTTGTATAATTGCGGGACGCCTATATGATCAGGTTTCAGGAGGAAAATGCGTTGTCATACAAATTTCTGGTCATGCTGTCATTGATAAGCCTGCTCACCGCTTGTCAGACCTTGGGCGAGCGTAAACGGGCCCAGTCGCTGCAGGATACCCTACGCAGTTATGAGGCAACCGTGCGCTGGAGCTCAGGGCAGCATACGGTGAAGTTCCAAGATCCGGAACTCGCTACGGCGGATGTCCGTCCGCAGCGCAAGGATATCAGGGTAACCGGGTATGAGGTGGTGCAGGGGCCTACCATGCTGGGTGAGATGCGAGCGGTTCAGACTGCTGTGATTCAGTATGTGTTACAGGAGAGTCAGGTTGTAAAGGAGATCGCCGATCAGCAGGTCTGGCTCTTCGATGAAGCCGATGAAAAGTGGTTTTTGAACAGCCAGCCCCCTGAATTCAAATAACAACCAACTCAAGCCGTCAGCATCTTCTGGGCGCGCTCAATCTTCTCTTCCGCCTTATCCAGAATCTTCAGGCTGAGCTTTGGGGTCAACTCACCCAGGTTGAGACGTTTCAAGGCAGGGACTTGGTCAAGTGTTGGTAGCTGTTTCATCGCATCACTACCGATAAAGGTATGCAGTTGAGATACGATCACCAGGTCGGTGTAGTCAGCTTCTCCGTCGTGTTCCCGATACCAGTTTTCCGCTTCTTTCGTTACCTGTATCAGGTCGTCGATAAATCCCCAGTTTTGCAGTATTGCGCTACCAATGCTGCCTCGCATGTCGTGCATCACCTGTTCGAGTTTCTCGTCGTCTTTGGCGACCTCAGTAAAATTTTCCGCATAGCTGAGTATGGCAACGTTGCCGATATCATGCAGTAGACCTGCGAGCAGGGCATGCTCTGGATTGAACTGTCCGGAGATTTTAGCGAGGACATAGCAGATAGCACTTACCTTGACGCTGTGTTCCCATAATTGGTGCATATGTTCTTTCAAAACCTTGGAATGGGTATTGAACAGCTCTCTCAGTGCGAATGTCAGCACCAGTTTATGGGTGGTATCGGCCCCAAGGCGGACAATGGCCGCGGCACAGGAGTCGACCGGTGTCACGCCGGCATAGAGTGGACTGTTTGCGGCGCGCACGAGTTTGGTTGTTATTGCCGGATCGGTCTGTACGATGTTGGCCAGTTTTCTCGCATTGGTGTTTTCATCGCGCATGGCCCGGCCCACTCGTACCGCAACATCGGGCAGGCTCGGCAGCACCAGGCAGTTGTTCTTGAGGTCATCCAATAAGGCCTCTGTCATGCGGCTTTCAGCGAGTATCGGATCGACGATTTGGCTATCATTGTCCATTTCGGTTGCCGTAAAGCCTTCATCAATATTCAGCAGGCCCTCGAGTAGACCGTTCTCGACCACCAGGTAGTCCGTCGGCGACACGGCTTCCACGGAGTAGCGTCGCGGAATCAGATTGGCAATGGGATTTTGTGCCTGTGGCGAATCATCGAGGATCTCCGTGACCCGGCCATCAGTTGAGAGCAGTCGCAGCTTGCCTTTTAAGAGATAGAGACTGAAAGGCGTGGTGTCCCCCTGCTCCAGGATCTTCAGGCCGCGTCCGGCAGAGTGTATCTGGATGGAACGGCCAAGCATCTCGAGTTGAATGTCGTTGAGTTGATCCAGGGGATGAAACCGCTTCAGGATTTCAGGTGTTGGGTGTACAACAATCTCACTCATGCTTAAAAGTATCCTTTCTCAGCAACCACATTTTGCGGTTTGTTGTTGGTTCAACTGCAGTGTTCCCACAAGATGATCGACCGACTGCAGCCTGTGGCGTTCCATATACTGTAAAATCCCTGTATTGATAGTTTTACAAATTAGCGGATCATAAAAAAGGGCTGTACCCACTCCCACCGCGCTGGCCCCGGCAATCATGAACTCAATGGCATCCTCCGCGGAGGCTATTCCTCCCTGGCCGATAATGGGTATGTTGTGATGGCGACACACCTGATGAACCTGATGCACCTTCAACAGTGCCACCGGTTTGATAGCCGGTCCCGAGAGTCCACCCTGGTTATTGCCGATCAAGGGGCTGCGGCTCTCGATATCGATCGCCATCCCCATCAGGGTGTTGATCACGGCAAAGGCGTCACTCCCCGCCTCGATGCAACCTTTTGCATTGGCGGCGATATCTGTCTGATTGGGTGAGAGTTTTGTGATCAGCGGTTTACGCGTCGCCTTTCTGCATGCCGCCACCACGCGGGCCGACATGGCAGGATCATTGCCGAAGGCGACACCCCCCTCCTTGACATTGGGACAGGAGATATTGATCTCGATGGCATCGATGGGTGAGTCATCGAAACGTCGGGTGACCTCGAAATACTCTTCCACGGTGGAGCCGGAGACATTGGCGATAAAGCGGGTCTCGGTGAAATCGAGGCTGGGAAGGATCTCGTTGATGACATGATCGACGCCGGGATTCTGCAGACCGATTGCATTCAACATGCCGTCCGGTGTCTCATAGACGCGATGGGGCTGGTTACCAAGGCGTGGTTCCTGGGTGGTCCCCTTGAGGCAGACGGCGCCGGCATCTCGATTGCTAAAGCCGCTCACCCTTGTGTACTCTTCGCCAAAACCGACACAGCCTGAGAGCAGTACAATGGGTGTATTGAATTTGAGTCCACAGAATTCTGTGTCTAGGGTTGTGGGACCGCTATTGTTCATCGACGTTAACTTTTTCTCCAACCGGGGGTGAGGGGTGTTTCATGTTGTGCTCTACGAGCCGGAAATTCCACCGAACACAGGTAATATCATACGCCTGTGTGCCAATAGTGGCAGCAAATTACATCTGATTCATCCCCTGGGATTTGATCTGGACGACAAAAGGCTGCGCCGGGCAGGTCTCGATTACCGGGAATGGGCCGATATCGGGGAGTATGACTCCCTGGAGCTGTTTCTGGATAGGGTTGCGCCAACCAATCTGTATGCCTGCACCACCAAGGCACAGCGCTGTTATGCCCAGGTCACCTTTTCCCCCGGAGATGCGTTGTTGTTCGGCCCGGAGAGCCGGGGTCTACCGGCACATGTATTGAGTGGCTTGCAGCCGAGTCAGCGAATCCGCATCCCCATGCTGCCCCACAGCCGCAGCCTGAATCTCTCCAATGCGGTCTCTTTGATTTTATATGAGGCTTGGCGCCAGGCCGGTTTCGAGGGTGGGGTTTGAGTGGATAGCCGGGAGGTTATTGCAAGTTACAGGCCCTCGGCCTTTTGCCGTCGCTCGAGCAGATTGTGCACAGCCTGCTTTGGTGCCAGTCCTTCATACAGCACCCGGTAGACCTGCTCCGAGATGGGCATCTCCACCCCATGTCGTTGCGACAGGGCATACACCTCCTGGGCCGCATGCACCCCCTCCACCTCCTGACCGATACTCGTCCGGGCCTTTTCCTGAGAGAGCCCCTCGGCAAGGGCCAGACCCATGCGCCGGTTGCGGGATTGGTTGTCGGTGCATGTCAGTACCAGGTCACCCAGCCCGGCGAGCCCCATGAAGGTCTCCTGTCTGCCCCCGAGTTTGATGCCAAGCCGCATGATTTCGGTCAGCCCGCGGGTGATCAATGCCGCCCGGGTGTTGGCGCCAAAGCCGAGTCCGTCGGCGATACCGGCCGCGATGGCAAGCACGTTCTTGCTGGCGCCACCTACCTGTACACCCACGAGATCGTCACTGGTATAGGCGCGAAACCAGGCGGCATGGAGTAGTTCCGCCATCTGTTCCGCATGCCCCTGGGTGGTGGCCGCAACAGTGACCGCGGTAGGCAGGCCGCGGGCTACCTCACCCGCGAAGGTCGGTCCGGAAATAATCGCCAACTCCCGTCCGGGGAGTTGTTCCGCGGCCACCTCGCTGAGCAGACGCTGGGTGCCAGGCTCGAACCCCTTGGTGGCCCAGGTGATACCGGGTTGGGCATCAAGCAGGGGGGCTATATTGGAGGTGACGCTCTGGAAGGCATGGCTGGGAACGGCGATAAGGATCTCTGAAGCGCCGTCCAGGGCCTTGCGCAGATCGATTTCCGGTTGCAGGGTTGCCGGGAATCCAACCCCCGGAAGGTATTGCTTGTTTTCACGATCCCGGATCAGCGCCGTGATCTCTTCAACCAGATGACCCCAGAGGCGAACCCGATGGCCATTGCCGCTGAGCAGGATAGCCAGGGCCGTGCCCCAGGACCCGGCCCCGAGGACTGCAATTGTCTTGCTATGCGTCGCGTCCATGGTGCTGATTCTGATCTGCAATCAATGGATTGCTAATGCTGGGCCTGATTCTCGACTTGCGCTTGCTGAGCCTTTTTCGCCAACTCCTGTTGGTGTTGCGCATACAACATATCGAAATTGACCGGTTGCAGCACCATCTGAGGAAAGCTTCCCTTCATGACAATGTCAGAGATGGCTTCGCGCACATAGGGGAAGAGCTGGTTTGGGCAGTAGGCACCAAGCAGTGGTCCCATCTCCTGATCCGGAAAGCCTGTAATACTGAATATGCCCGCCTGTTTCACTTCAACCAGATAGGCGGTCTTGTCTTCCACCTTGGAGGTCACTGTAACCGTCAAAGTCACTTCGAATGCGGTATCGGTGAGTTTATTCACTTCGGTATTCAGGTTCACGCTGGTCTCAGGCTTCCACTCCTGCTGAAAAACCGCGGGGGTGTTGGGCGTCTCGAATGAGATATCCTTGGTATAGATTCGCTGCAGGGCAAATTCTCTATTCTGTTCGTCTTGTTTGGCTTCGGTCATGACTGCTTCCTATGGAGGGGTGTGGCTACTTGGATTTTCGGGTAATGGGAAGATTCGCGCTTTGCCAGGCAAGTATACCCCCTTTCAGGTTGTAAACTTGTTCAAATCCGGCCTTTTTCAGCTGTCCGGCGGCGGTTGAGGACTGGGCTCCGGAGCGACAGCTGATAATAATCGGTTTCTCTTTGTGCTTGTTGAGCACACCCATCTGATTGGCAAAGCCGTTACTGGGTATGCTGATCGCATTGATGATATGCCCCTTGTTGAAGTCGGCTGACGGGCGTACATCCACGACCACGGCATCCTGATGGTTAATCAGCTCGGTGGCGGCGACGGGGTCGACAGCGTCTTTATCGCCGACAAGCATGTTGAATGCCAAGAATCCGGCCACTCCGACAAAGGTCAGGACGAGTATCCAGTGATTCATCGTGAATTCGATGAGCTGTTGCATTGGTGCCTCTTTTGCAGATTAATCTATCAAGGGTGGGAGAGTTTATAACAGGAGGGCAGTAGGGTTAAGGGCTGATTGCCGATAACCATCGGAAATGAATCGGAAGTGTTGCCGCCGGCGTCTCCAGATGGGACGCAAACGATTTGGCCTATTCGTCAAATGTGGGTACAGAAGACCTCGCGCATCATGCCGATCAGCTTTAGGGTACGAAAATCACTGACCCGGTAGTAGACACGATTGGCGTCTTTACGGGATGCGAGGATACCCTTGTCTCTTAATATGGCAAGATGCTGAGAAATATTGCTCTGGGAAGTGCCTACCTGCTCGACGATGTCCTGTACACTGACCTCTTGGCCCCCCAGGGTGCAGAGTATTTTTAGGCGCAATGGGTGGGACATGGCCTTGAGCGATCGAGACGCACGATCCACATCTTCATCGGTGGCAAACAGGTTTTCCATCCCCTCGGGCTCCTCGAGCTTCAGGGGTTGGGTGCTCTTGTCGTACTTGTGTTCCATGAATCCAGCCTTTTACCAGTAGTAGCGCCTTCTGGGCTAATGTTAACAGACCCTAATACAATAATACGCTGTTTTTCATCAGAATGAGAACCCCTTTATTTTATCTGGTTACTTTGTGACCGATTCTGGCATGCTACTCCCTGCTACCAGTCGATTCTGGCCTGACAGGGGGATTGGTGATTTAATGCGCGATTGTTTACATATAAGCAGCAGTAAAGTATCAGAGATTTAAACATGACGGAGAGACCCAAACCGGTTGCCTTGATCATCCTTGATGGCTGGGGCTATAGCGAGGATACAGAATCCAACGCCATCGAGAATGCAGCCACACCGGTTTGGGATAGTCTCTGGCATGAGCATCCCCACACCCTAATCAATACCTCCGGTGCCTCTGTGGGTCTCCCGGGGGGGCAGATGGGCAATTCGGAAGTGGGACATCTCAATCTGGGGGCCGGACGGGTTGTCTATCAGGAGTTCACCCGGGTCAGCCGCTCGATCAGGACAGGCTCCTTTTTCTCCAACGAGACCCTCACCGAGGCAGTCGACAAGGCGGTGGCCGAGCAGAAGGCGGTTCACATCCTGGGGCTTCTCTCTCCCGGTGGTGTACACAGTCACGAGGAACATATCCACGCGATGGCCAAACTGGCCGTCGAGCGGGGCGCGGAGCATGTCTACCTGCATGCCTTTCTGGATGGCAGGGACACCCCACCGAAGAGTGCCGAGGCCTCGATTATCGCGGCGAATCGGGTTTTTGCCGAATTGGGTAGCGGGCGTATTGCCAGCCTGACCGGGCGTTACTATGCGATGGACCGTGACCATCGCTGGGAACGTACCCAAGAGGCCTATGAGCTGCTGGTTGAGGGCAAGGCGAACTATCAGATCGAAGATGCGCGACAGGCCCTGCTCGATGCCTATCAACGGGGCGAGAGTGATGAGTTCGTGAAGACCACGGCCATAGTGCCGGCAGGCAAGTCGCCAGTGACCGTTGACGATGGGGATGTGGTGCTCTTTCTCAACTATCGGGCCGATCGCGCCCGCCAGTTGACCAGTGCCTTCGTGGAGGAGGATTTCGAGGGTTTTGAGCGCAAGCACCGCCCTGCACTTGGTGCATATGTCAGCCTCACCCGCTACCACAAACGTTTCGAGATACCGGTGGCGTTCCCGCCGGAAAAGCTGCGCAATGTGTTCGGTGAAACCATCGCCAAACAGGGACTGCGTCAACTGCGGCTGGCGGAGACGGAGAAGTACGCCCATGTCACCTTTTTCTTCAACGGCGGTCGTGAGCGTCCGTTTGAGGGAGAGGAGCGCATTCTGGTGCCATCGCCCAAGGTGGCGACCTATGATCTCAAACCCGAGATGAGCGCCGAGGAGGTCACCGATCATCTGGTGGAGGCCATAGGAGGTGACAAATATGACGTCATCATATGCAACTTCGCCAACAGCGATATGGTGGGGCATACCGGCAAATATGAGGCCGCAAAACGCGCCATCGAGACCTTGGATCACTGTTTGGGAAGGGTCTTGAAAGCGATTCATCTGGCAGGTGGGGAGATGTTGATAACCGCGGATCACGGCAACTCTGAACAGATGCAAGACCATGTAAACCATCAACCCCATACCGCACACACCACCAACCCGGTGCCACTGGTCTATGTGGGCCGGGATGATGCGCAATTGATGGGAGGTGGTGCCCTGTGCGACATCGCTCCAACCCTGTTGAAGATCATGGGGCTGGCACAACCCGACGAGATGCAAGGTCATGCGCTGATCAGCTATATGGAGGGGGGCTGATTGATGGGACGGACGAGTGGCCTGATGGCCCTCTCACTGGGATTGATGATAGTCATAGGTTCCCAGCCCGTCATTGCGGAGGAGTCCGAGCTGGATGCCAGAGCCAAGCTGGAACAGGTGAAGCAACGCATTCATTCCCTGCAGAATCAGTTACAGTCCACCCAGGGCAAGTGGGAGCAACACAGCCAGGCCCTGCAAAAAACCGAGAAACAGATTGGCGATTTTGCGCGCCGTATCCGGGTAACGGAACAGAGTCTGAAGCGGCAGCAGCGGCGCCTGGCTGAACTGGAGAGCAAGCGTGGCGATGCACGCCTGCATCTGGATCAGCACCGCGCCTCCCTGGAGCGGCAGATTCGGGCAGGTTATGCCATGGGGCGGCAGGAGAAGCTGAAAATCCTGCTTAATCAAAAGGATCCCGCTGTGGTCAGTCGTGTCATGGTGTACTACGATTACTTCAACTCGGCCCGTGTGCAGCAGATGGAATCGATACAAGAGAGTCTGCGGCAACTGCGCAGTATCGAGAGGGAGATAGCTCAGGAGGAGCAGCGTTTGCAACAGCTGTTGGCAAAAAATCAAAATCAGAAACAACAGCTCGAAGCGGCCAGGACCGGACGCAAGAAGATCATCGCGAGTCTCAACAGACGCCTGAAGGACAAGGGACAGGAGTTGGATAGTCTCAAATCGGATGAGAAACAGCTGCGCTCACTGCTGGCGGATATCCAGCAGGCGCTCTCCGACATACCCCTCGACACCACCGCCCATGTACCCTTCAACTCCCGCAAAGGCAAACTCCCTTGGCCCTCCCGCGGCAGACTGGCGGCCCGCTTCGGTTCACGCCGGGATGTTGGCAAACTCAAGTGGGACGGGGTGCTGATCGCTGCCCCGGAGGGACAGGAGGTCCGTGCCATTCACCATGGCAGGGTTGCCTTCGCTGATTGGCTGCGAGGCTTCGGTCTGCTGTTGATCATCGATCACGGGGACGGCTACATGAGCCTGTATGGCCATAATCAGAGCCTGTTCAAGGAGACCGGCGAGTGGGTGGAGCCTGGAGAAGTGGTGGCTCAGGTGGGCAACAGCGGCGGTCGGACCACCTCCGGTGTCTATTTCGGTATCAGGCACAATGGGCAACCGAAAAACCCCACCCAATGGTGTCAGCGTATAAAAGGCAGAAAAATTGCCGATCGGGGACGTAAAATCAGACAAAAGGAACTATCTTTTTATGCAATTACTCACACTTTTCAAGGGGCGACCACAGCCAGGCCCTTGAAAAGCAGACATGCTGCTGGCCAACCTTTGAGCTAGCTGCACCTTAAATTAGGAAAAAATAGATGATTAGAGTTGTAAAGCAAGCTTCTCTGAGAGGTATAGGTCTGATCGTACTGTGCGTCAGTATGGCACTGATCACAGGTCAGGTGGAAGCGAAAGAGGAGCTGGAGAGTCTGCCCCTGCAGCAGCTACGGACATTTGCCGATATCTTCGGCCGTATCAAGGCCAACTATGTAGAGCCGGTCGAGGACGAGGTTCTCCTGGAGAACGCGATCCGTGGCATGGTTTCCGGTCTCGATCCCCATTCCAACTACCTGGATGCCGATGACTATAAAGAGCTGCAGGTCGGCACCAAGGGTGAATTCGGTGGCTTGGGTATAGAAGTGGGTATGGAGGATGGCTTTGTCAAAGTGATCTCCCCCATTGACGACACGCCGGCACAGCGGGCGGGTGTCCGTAGTGGTGACCTGATCGTTCGTCTGGATGATACCCCGGTAAAAGGGCTGAGCTTGAATGAAGCGGTAGCCTTGATGCGTGGCAAGCCCGGCACCTCACTGGAATTGACCATAGTGCGCAAAGGCGAAGAGAAACCCCTCAAGATTACCGTGGTTCGAGACGTGATCCGGGTCGTCAGCATCAAGAGCCGACTGCTGGATGATCGCTTCGCCTACCTGCGTATCTCTCAGTTTCAGGCGAATACCACCAGTGACATGTTGAAATCCCTGGACAGACTGAAAAGCGAAGTGGAGGGGCCGTTGATGGGTATGGTACTGGATCTGCGCAACAATCCCGGCGGGGTGTTGAATTCCGCTGTCTCCGTCAGCGATGCCTTTCTGGAATCGGGTCTGATCGTGTATACCGAGGGGAGAGAGAACGACTCCCAGCTGCGATTCGAGGCGGCGCCGGATGATGTCCTGGATGGGGCGCCGATAGTGGTACTGGTGAATGAAGGCTCCGCTTCGGCTTCGGAGATCGTGGCGGGTGCCCTGCAGGATCAGAATCGTGCTGTCATCATGGGTAGCCGCACCTTCGGCAAGGGTTCGGTTCAGACCATTATCCCGATTACCGATACCGCTGCGGTCAAGTTGACAACCGCCAGGTATTACACCCCTTCCGGACGTTCGATCCAGGCGGAGGGAATTGAACCCGATATAGAACTGGAAGAGCTGACCCTTTCCAAGGCGGAGCAGAGCAAGGTCAAGCCGATCAAGGAGTCCAATCTCTCCGGCCATCTTTCCAACGGCAATGGTAAAGCGCCGAATAAGGGCGAGGATGAAAAAGCCGAACAGGGCGATGATAACCAGGAGGAGGTGAAGGACTATCAGCTGGGTGAGGCGCTGAATCTGCTCAAGGGCCTGGCCATTCTTCGCAACAAGAAGACCACCAGTTGATGGGTTAAAGGGCGCCTATGAATCCCTATCTGGGCCTGATCTGCTGTTGCTGGTTGGCTGTGACATCAACAGCCTGCCTGGCAGATAACAGCGATCGATTCGGGTCACCGCCGAGCCGGGTGAAAATTGCCCTGATCATCGATGATCTGGGCAACCAGCTGGTGGCGGGGGAGCGTGCCCTGGCCCTGCCGGGGGCAGTGACCTACGCCTTTCTGCCGCAAACCCCCTTCGCCTGGATGCTGGCGAGCAAGGCCAACCGGTTGAACAAGGAGGTCATGCTGCATCAGCCCATGGAGTCGGACAACGGCAACCGCCTGGGCAATGGCGCATTGACCCTGAGCATGTCGAGGGCGCAGTTCACCCGAACCCTGCAACAAAATCTTGCATCCATTCCCTATGTTGCCGGGGTAAACAATCATATGGGAAGCCTGTTGACCCGGGATCCCACGGCCATGCGCTGGCTGATGAATGAATTGCGCACCGCTGGATTATATTTCATCGACAGCCGGACCACCGATGCCACGGTCGCTGAGCGGGTTGCGAGTGCAAATCTGGTCGCCACTTCCCGGCGGCACGTATTCCTTGATAACACGCCCCAGGAGAGGGAGATCAGGCAGCAGTTGCGACAGCTGTTGAAGATGGCCCATACTCAGGGGCATGCTATCGGTATTGCCCACCCCTACCCTCAGACCCTGGCGGTCCTGCATCAGGAGTTGCCTAAACTCAACCAGCAGGGTATTGAGCTGGTACCTGTCTCTGAACTGATCCAATCCGGGAGACCACTATGGCACGCGTACTCGTCCCCCTCGCCCAAGGATGCGAAGAGCTCGAAGCAGTCACCATCACTGATCTACTGACCCGGGCGGGCATAGAAGTCGTCACCGCCGGTCTGGATTCACAACCGGTCAAGGCCTCCAGGGGTATCACCCTGGTCCCCGACACCAGCCTCGATGCGGTGCTGGATGAGGAGTTCGATATGCTGGTGCTGCCCGGCGGTCTGCCCGGGGCCGATCATCTGGACGCCGATCCGCGTATCCATGCATTACTGAAACGACTCAATAAACAGGGGAAATACACCGCCGCAATCTGTGCCGCACCCAAGGTGCTTGCCGGGGCCGGACTGCTCGACGGCCGTCGCGCCACCAGCTACCCGGGTGTGTTGGACAAAATGGACCTGCCCCAGGTCGATGTGCAGCTGGAGTCTGTCATCAGCGACGACCGGGTGATTACCTCCCGCGGACCGGGAACGGCGATGGACTTCGCTCTGGAACTGATCGAGAAACTGAGCGGCAGTGAGACCAGGGATCAGGTTGAGCAGGGGCTGGTGCGTTAACTGGCGCACAGACGATAGCAAGCCCCGTTCGTCGGACCAAAACTCCGGACAGCTCTGTTCTAACACACGGCGCTCCATGTGCGATGCGCCGCTTCCCTTGATCTTCTCTCCCCGTGCGCTTCTTCCGGCATGGCAACTACTGTGATGTGACTATGTTACTCTAATGGATTGCGGCATTTGTATATTAGGGAGGATTATCGTATGTCAATCAAAAAGGCAGTGGAGAAAGGCAATCAATGCCTTGAGGAGAGAGAGAATATTCCGTCAGCGCCACTTTGGCATATGGGCAAGGTCGCTGTATTCGAGTCTAAGGATAGCTTTGATTTGTTGCAAAACACCATTGATTATCTCACCTGCAAAGGCAAGCTTGGCAAGCCATTTAGCGATAATGAAAAAGAGTTTATGAAAGAACTTTTCGAGGCGTTGTGGTGGGGAGGACAGTACCACGGCTTCAAGGAAGCCGCAGAGCTAGCCAACCACTATGTGAACGGGAAAGGAAAGCCATATACGATAAACCCTCAGGTTTACAAAGAGTCGGTAATTGTGAAGGATGCAATGACAGCATTGAAGTCATACATGAAAGAGATGGCGGCAAAGCGTTCGTCGATATCCAGCTTGAAAACCAGTGATCGAAAATTTCTCAATTCCAAACATGCGGCAAACCTTAAACAAGGGCGCAGAAGTGTTGCGACCCAGGGTTATATCCTGAGTGATGGCGCTTTGCTTGTTGAGCAATCCAACCAGCGACTGAAGAACGCAGACCACAGATTTTATCTTTGGGTAAACACGTCAAAAAACGCGATCAACTATTCTTCCAGGTGGAAAGTCGAAAGCGACTATGATTTCGAGCCTTTCGGCAAGGGATATGTCACCGACATCCCGTTGGCGTCGGGATTTGTCCTTAAATTGCCAGATGGTCTTTCGCAATACTTGACTAAAGTCGGTGTAGCCAAAGAATTCAAGTACAGTTCCGCCTGGCAGGAGGTTTGGAAATGAGAATAGGGATATACCTTGCCGCTTTTCTGATGTTAGCCATCGTGACCGGCTGTTCAAACAAACCGGATTGCTTTGTTGCGGATACGATAAAGGAGATAACTGCCCAGCCCCTGAATGAAAAAGGTCTACATGTCTTCCTGAGATCGTCCGGCCTCAACGACAAGGAACACTTTTATGAAATGTACAAAGGCGTACCGGTATTTGATGATTGCGGCCAACCCGGGAGACAGTCGATCTCACAGGTGCATGTGGATAGTTCCGTTGGCTATCCGCAAAAACTGATTGTCAAAAACAATCGCTTGGAGATTGTCTATTCAAGCGACGAAAGCAGCCATTCGATGGATACTATTCCGATTGAAGTCGAGTGATTTCTCTAGGGAGAGAGAAAAGGGGGACACTGATAACATAATAACTTAATTGATAGGCTCTCAGCTCGGCATTAACCTAACCCATGTCCAAGTTTAGACACCTATAAACACACAGGATCAAAACTGTTCTTATGGTTAAAAAAGGTAATTGAATCCTTATAGTAATAAGGTTTGAAAGAACTAAAGCAAGCAGATACTGACACATTAACGCCTGTCCAAACGCCGATACCCGATCGCCTCACTGATATGCGCCGTCTCCACCTTCGGGCTCGCCTCCAGGTCGGCAATGGTGCGCGCCACTTTCAATATCCGGTGGTAGGCGCGCATCGAGAGGCCAAGTTTTTCGATGGCCCGATGCAGTAGTGCATTACCCTCCTTGCCCGGGTTGGCGACCTGCTCGATCTGTAATCCCTGTAGTGTTTGGTTGGTGCAGCCTTGTCGTTCCAATTGAATTTCACGTGCCTCGATGACCCGGCGCCGAATGGCCTCGCTCGGTTCTTCAAGGGTGGGTGACTCCTGGTTGATCTGCAGGGGCTGCCGGGGCACCTCCACGTGCATGTCGATGCGATCCAGCAGGGGGCCGGAGATGCGGTTGCGGTAGCGGGTGATGCGGTCGAGGGTGCAGTGACAGCGGTTGCTGCCGTCCCCGAGGTGGCCGCAGGGACA
>NATW01000141.1 GCA_003094555.1 gamma proteobacterium symbiont of Ctena orbiculata | reverse complement strand
GCTGCGACCTGAAATTCAACAACAGTGAAGCGCGGCTCCAGGCCTGGGCCGAGGGTGTCCGCTTGGTGATGGACGATCGACCCCACTACATTGAACATATCCGCGAGGAGGATGGATAGCGACGCTGGCCTAGCCAGAAGCCAATCTGTGGGCAGCGCGGGTAGTCTCCGGTAATTTATAACGGGTCGTACACCCCAGTACTAACTCTATTGAACGCTGCAGGGAAATTTTATGCCCGACGGATATGTAGAGTGGTTTGACGCCCCTTCGGGTACGCACGACAGCACCTATCGTCTCATCCTTGTCGAGCAGTGGAACCCAACTCCCCTTCGCCTGGGGTAGTGCCGCATGGCGACCGATCAAGCGTGTCTTTGCCACCCCCACACTGGGTATATCGGTATACAGCCCGAGATGACAGGCGAGACCGAAGCGCCTGGGATGGGCCATGCCCTGCCCGTCGCAGAAAAAGATATCGGGTGTTTGTTTGAGATGGGATAAGGCCTGCAGAATGGCGGGCATTTCCCTGAAAGAGAGCAGGCCTGGAATATAGGGAAAAGAGGTTGGCAGTCGAGCGATCGACTCTTCCAGCGGTTGCAGTTCGGGATAACTCAAGACCACAATTGCCGCACGTGTGATACTGCCCTGCCCTTCAAAACCCACATCAACACCGGCAACACGCTGTAGCCTGTCGAAACAGTCGTGATCGATGACCTGTTGCCTCAGTCTCTTTTGCAGGGCGACTGCTTCGCCGGGTGAAAGGTTCCATTCGTGGGATAACATTTCCTATTTCACTATTGGTTTTACGCAGTAGTTTTATATTAGCTGGCTGATTTTCCTTGAAATATATTGTGATACAGTTAAGCTTCAGCGAGTGCTGTCGATAAATAACTCATGTTGACAGTGGATTTATCCTCTGTTGCCTTTGTAAGCACCAATAATTTTAGACGCAGTTAATATTATGTCAGTTGAGCTATTTAACAATGGAAGTCACATCTGTGTGGCATTTAGAGACCTGGTATCGGGTGAGGCCGTACAGGCCAACCAGTTTCTGATCTACGATCATCAACATGCGGCATTGATCGATCCCGGTGGCGAGTTGACCTACTCGCGCCTGTTCATGGCCATCAGTGACTATATGAATGTGAAGAGACTGGATTATGTGATTGCGTCACACCAGGATCCGGATATTGTCGCCTCAGTGAATAAATGGCTGGTCGGCACCGACTGTAAGGTGGTGGTTCCTGCGTTGTGGGAGCGTTTCATACCCCATTTCACCCGCCCTGGTCGCTTGGTGGACAGGGTTGTGCCTATCCCTGATGAGGGTCTCAATCTGGAACTTGGCAATATACGCCTGATGGCGTTACCGGCGCATTTCCTCCATGCAGAGGGTAATTTCCAGTTTTACGATCCCGTGAGCCGGATACTCTTTTCAGGTGATCTTGGCGCCAATCTGCCTCCCGGGGATCTCAATGTCCCGGTAAAGAAGATATCCGAAATCATGCCGTATATGGAGGGTTTCCATCGACGTTACATGAACTCTAACAAGGTATGTAATCTGTGGGCAAACATGGTTCGCCAGCTCGATATCGATATGATTGTACCCCAGCATGGTCGCGCCTTCGTGGGTAAAAAGGCGGTAACCGACTTTATCAATTGGATCGATGGTTTGGAGTGCGGTGTCGACCTGGTGACACAAAATAACTACCGATTGCCTTAGTCACCCGTTCCCTGCCGATCGGCGGCCAGTTCGCCGATCCAGAATCCCAGGTTTTTCTCGATAAACTCTTCCACCGGCATATAGTGCGAACCGTCGCAGGAGAAGGTCAGGCCCAACATGCCGTTCATGATGTTGATGGAGGCGCTGCGCAGGTAGATGGTCTCGTCGGCAAAGCGTAGTGCCTTGAACTCAGAGAAAACCTCTCGAATCTGCTCGGGTGACACCTTGGCCCTTTGCGGATAGCGGTGAAGGGGATAGGCCAGCACGATATCCGGATCCACGATCTCGTCAACGCCATGTACCTGGTAGGTATAGGGATCGTTGACTACCCAGAAGGAACAGCGACCGCTGGAGTAGTGGATTTTACAGTGGAAGATCCCGTGTTGGGTTATAAGATCATAGATGGTAGCGTGGACTGAATCGATATTTTCATCCAATCGACTATGGATCCTCTGTTGCATGAACAGGGTGCCCCGTACCGCTGGATCACCTTTGAACTGTTGCCAATGTTGCGGCTCCTTGTTGAGGTTTTCTTCGGCAACCAGTTTGTCGAGAGAAAAGTCGGCGGCGATGAATCCCAGCAGGGTCTCTTCCTTCCTCACCGCCTGAAGGGCGGTTACACACTCCCGCTCTGAAAACTGACTGTGATAGACCGAAGACAGCATGATGCCCTTGAACGGCAGATTGTTTTTCAGGTAGGGGCGCTCGGAGAGGTCCCTACCCCGCCAGCTTTTGTCCGCCTGGCCAGGCTGAATCAGTGATGAGATCTCTTGTCCCTCCAGATCCCAGGCATAGAGAAATTCGCATTTGGTGATCTGATCAATGTGATCCAGCAGCACCCGGTCCAGTGCATCGGTGTCATCCCATGCAGGTGCACACTGCCTGGCCAGCTGCGACAAGGGTGCTGTCACGGTCGCAGCCAGGGCGTCCTTTTTGGCAAGGATGATCTGTTTAACAGGTATCATGGATCTCTCAATATCAAGGGCGTGTCGCCTGGATAGTATCCCATACAAGGATAATGGCTAAAATGGCCTGTTGTCGGTTTTTGGCTCAAACTTATAGTGTCTACCTGGCATTGTTTTATGTGTACAATCGGCGCTTCTTTATAGCAAAACCGTTTCGAAGGAAGTCTTTCTGTGACTACATTGAAGAATGACCGATTGCTGCGGGCGCTGTGTCGTGAGCCTGTGGATGTGACCCCGGTCTGGATGATGCGTCAGGCAGGTCGCTATCTGCCTGAGTACCGCGCCACCCGGAGCAAGGCGGGAAGTTTTATGGATCTGTGCCGAAACCCGGATCTGGCCTGTGAAGTCACCATTCAACCCCTGCAACGCTACCCGCTGGATGCGGCCATACTCTTCTCCGATATTCTTACCGTACCTGATGCCATGGGGCTTGGACTCTATTTTACCGAAGGGGAAGGTCCCCACTTTGAGCGGCCGATACGTGACGAGGCTGCTGTCGAGGGATTGGCGGTGCCGGATATGGAGGATGACCTGGGCTATGTCATGGATGCGGTACGTACTATTCGCCGCGAGTTGCAGGGCCGGGTACCGTTGATCGGATTCAGCGGCAGCCCCTGGACCCTGGCCACCTATATGGTGGAGGGGGGGGGTACCAAGAATTTC
>NATW01000140.1 GCA_003094555.1 gamma proteobacterium symbiont of Ctena orbiculata | reverse complement strand
AAATCCCTCGATCAGCGCTTGATGTTCACCTGCCCACTGGGATGAAAAAACCCATCCCAACATGGGAACAGGCTCTTTTATATCAAGACCATTAAGCATCGATTTGACATCGATCAGCGGACGCATTCCTGCCGCTTCCAGGCGCGCACCGTAGTGCCAGAAGTTCAGCACCGCGGGCAGATCGCCTTTGAGCATGAGCTGATTAAGCAGCGGTGGCGCGGCAAACGCTGGCTCTACAGCAGCAGCAATATCCAATCCCTGATTTCGTCCATAGGTCTGCAGCAACAGCCAACTTTTATCAACAGGGCCACCGGCCACACCCAGTTTAAGTTGCTTTAAATCAGACAGCTGATTTATACCTGAATCGGGGCGTACATATAAACCACCAACAGTGAGCGAATAGGGAAAGAATGTGTAATCCTTTCCTGCCGCCCGCTGCCTGTTCACCCAGATCCAATCACTTACAATCACATCGACGGCACCACCCTGCAGTGCGATGCTGTTGGCATTTTTAGAACTCAATGGCACGATTTTTATCGTGAAACCATTCTTTACATCGAGTTGATGACGGATGATGACATCCATTTCCCAATTCACTGTGCCAAACTGAAGCACTCCTACCCGCAGCTGCTCCATAGCATGAACAGGTAGGCAAGTTGCGAAGAAGAGTAAACAAGCGATGATTCTATACATGTGACTTCACTTTAGAATTGTTGTCAGCAGGAGACACACTCATAACATGCCGACGTATGCAGTAAGTTTAGAGGATAACAGACTACTATAGACAGACAAACCAATAGCAAATAATTTACAAAGATAGTGAAAGTCTATTTTAAATATGTTTCCGATTGTTTTATGCCAATCCCGCATCCTGGTGTTTCTGTTTTACACTTGTGCCAAAAACCAATTCAGCACAACAGCATTTACAATACTATTGCTCAGACATAATTAATCGCAAAAATTCAACTTCCATGTAAATACCACACCTAACTTTAGGGTAGTGCTTTTAAAAAACAGCAGTACAACAATAGGGATCAGATGAGATGCAGGGTCCCGGATCTTGCTGACTCCGGTAAAGTATCAATTCACAACAAGGATTGTATCTTTTGATGGCACAAGATTTATAGCATATTGCAACAATCCAAGCGGATTGTGGTCAATAGGTATCTCACCATAACTCCAACAGTTGTCCCACATTAGCACAACTGGTCCTTGGTTAATGTCTTAAAAAAGGGACACTACCCCCCATTACAATACTGTCGCTCTGATCAGTAACCCTCCTATCATATTGTTATTTCTATCAATAATCATAGTGGCATAGTGATTGCAGATTCGGCCACACAGAGGAGCTGTGTATTTTTTTTGTAACAGAAAGTAATTCAAGTCGTAACGACAGATACGGCCTTCGACGGCCGTCTATATAAAACCCAATGAGAGGAGCCCAACTCGATATGAACAAATCCAAACTCGTATTGGCAATGCTGGGAGGAGTTTGTCTGGCAGGCGCTGGCACTGCCCAGGCGGTCAACTGGCAGGCCGGAGACTGGACTTTAGGCCTAGGCGGCAATATCAACGCCTTTTACACAGTAACATCATGTGACAGCGGTGATTTTAACTCGGGAGGTACCACCCTGGCCGGACTCGCCTGTGGTTCAACGGATGATGACGCACACACTGTATCCAATGGACTGTTGCCTGCGTCACTCAACTTCAGCGCAACAACCAATCAAAACGGCTATGATTTAGGCGCACACATCAATGTCTATTATGGCTTGACATCACAGGGTGGGAGTGGAAGCGATGCTTTGGCCTTCTCCACGGTCGATGCCCGTCAGGTCTATCTGACGTTCGGTAACGACGACATGGGCACCGTGACCGCAGGTCGTAACTTCGGTCTGTTTGGCCTGGATGCCATCCTCAACGATATCAGCCTGGTCGGTATTGGTCCTACCTTCACCGCCGACAATCCGGGACATACCACCTTGGGTGGACTCGGTTATGGCTATGTCTATGTTGATCGCCTGGCACAAATCAACTGGACCACACCGGATATGGGCGGTTTCTCCGCAACCATCGGTATCTTCAATCCCATGAACGGTAATGCCACCGGCGGTTCCGCCGCAGGCCAGGATTCTCCCGGCTTTCACGGTAAAGCCAGCTATAAATGGGATGGAGACATGAGCGGTATGGTCTCCGCAACCTTCATTAACCAGGACATGGATCTGGGAGGCGATAACGATAGCACCATGAGAGGCTGGGATATTTTCGGCAAGCTTGGTCTTGGTGATTTTGGCCTGGCCGCCTATATCTACGATGGTGAAGGCATGTCAACTCTGGCCCTCGGCGGTCTGGTATTCCCCGGTTTCGATGCCACAACCGGTGATGCAGAAGAGTCCAGTGGTTACTATCTGCAGGGCACCTATAAGATGGGCAACACCAAGTTGGGGCTGCACTGGAGTGAAAGTGAGCAGGAAAAGCTCACCGAGGTTGAGAATACCCGTATCACACTCGGTGTCTATCATAACCTGACTCCCGCCCTGACCTTGATGGCTGAGTATTCCGATATGGAGAGTGAGACCTCCGTTGGGTCTGATGACACCAATGCCTTAAATGTCGGCGCGATCATGTTCTTCTAATAGGACTCTTTGCTCGTATTACAACAAAAAACATTTCTCTGAGTTGATGGGTTAACAGGCCGGGTGACTTACCCCGGCCTTTTCTTTATGATCTATTAACATAAAGGCTAAGGCTTATGTTCAATCTCAGTATGTCGGCAAAAAAAACATTTTTAGCATCCTTCGCACTTCTTTTTTTTGTACGAGTAGATGCAGCCCTATTGTTCAGTTCCAGTCTGGCTGAAATTTATTCTGTTGCAGCTGAGAACGAATTACGCAATGCTCACCCTGTCTACGGAGTGGATGAACTCTCATTGGCTAAATTGTTTGCCTCGATTCAGATCAAATCGGATGTGGAACAAGCAACCATCTACCTGATGAGCGAACTGAATGCTGAGCGCCTGGCGACAGAGGTCTTATTGTCGTTAAGACGCCTGCGTGCCAGCCAGGACATGCATCTGGTAATCTATCGTAGCGTAGGCGGATCGATATCGAGAAAACGCCACTCCACCGGTATTCGTATTTTTGTCGATGCATCCGGTCTGAATCTAATCTTCGGCCAATTGGACACCTTCCAGGATGACTTTCGCGGACCGGATAGAAAGATCGCCCCTGCCGGTTCACGCAATACCTCCCGTCTAAAGGGTGGCTCGATCATTGCCGCTGATTGGTTCGAGTTCAAACAGGACCGATCCGATTGGATGGTATATCCGTTGCCGAAGCAGCCTAAATCCAGGCTTCGCATGTGAACCTAGTGTACCTCTCTCCTGACATTTACTAAGTAGATGGCACCAAAGAACGATATGCATGCCAGCTACCGTGCCCGATTACAGGTAGGGCAACAATTAAACCTATGTAATAGGTAATCAGCCCAAGACCAACGATGAAAACGATCAGAAATGCCCACAGCATCATGGGGAGCATATTGTTCAACACGGACTTAATGCTGATCCGGATCGCGGTGAATCCATCGATCTTGCGGTCGATCAATATGGGTACGGTAATGACACTGATCAAGTAGGCGCAAAAGGCGAAGAAAAAACCGACACCAATACTTGCTAAAGAAAATAGCATGCCTTTTTCTGTGAGAAATACGTTGCTGATAAAGTTGTGTATCGGTGGAGAAATACCCTCATAGAGCAGTGCAAAAAGTATGAAATTAAAGGCTATCCAGAGCTGCGCAATGATCAAAAATCCAACCGTTATCATACTGATCTGGGTATGATTCTTCTTCCAGGCTTCCAGTGCGTTACAGGATTTTAGCGATTCTCCCCTTTCCAGATGCGCGCTCATTTGATATAGACCGATACCCAAGAATGGGGCAATCAGGAAAAAGGCCGCCACAAGGAATGGCAAGAGAAACAAGTTGTCTGTTGCAAACAAGGCGAAGGTTAGCAGGCCGCTGATCAGGACAATTCCTAAACCATACATCAGACTATATCGCCCGGCATCCCGCATATCCTTCCAACCCTTCGTTAGCCATTCGAACGGCTCGGTTAGTTTGATTTTATTAACTACTAGATCGGGCCATCTTGTGCTACGCGTATTCACCGTGGTCTCCATCTTCAATCCTCCAAAGAAGGCGCTCAGGCAAATACTCGAAATGAGAACATACGTCGACTACATGCGCTAAGGCCAGGTTGTTGTATTTAATTGTGCTTGGACTGGTTTATGCAAGATTCGTTATTTTAGTCGTTTATCCAGTTTAGCCGTTTATAGAAGAACGTCTACATTTGATTCAGCTACGCTGCCATGCTTTATCGGGAGCTCAGGACAAAATGTCTGCCAATTCCTGCTCGGAGTAACCCGCCTCATCACCAAAAGCATCTCTCAGGTCCTGGTCTGCCAATGTCCTTGCCGCCTCCTTGGCTTGTCCATGCTCCAGGTGGTGCTCATATCTATCCCGCAGAAAACCGTGCTTTTTCCATGCGGTTTTTTGTGCAACACCGATGCGCGCAGATTGTTGCGATCGGAGTAGCTTGGCAGCCCCTCCTCTACTTTTCAGCTTCTGATTTTGTTTGTCACTCTTGTCGCTTTTACTCTCTGACTTTTTCAGTCGCTTCTGCAACCCCCCTATCTGGTCGTCCCTATTCTTCAGCTCGGTTTTGAGTGCTTTTATTTTATCGGTCAAGGTCTGAATCAGGGTATCGTCTGAACCTGTGGCAGAATATTTCTGTTTCTGTTTTCCTTTTTTGAGCTTTTTCTTCAGCTTTTTGTCTTTTTTTTTCATAGCAAGGGACTCCACACTCAGCGTAAATTCGACATCCATGCCTGTTTGCAAGGAGATCAGCTTGGTATCTTCACAACGGTTCGACCCCGCACCTTCCCTTCCAGTATCGCTTGCGCCGCAGCCGGTAACTCTGCGAAGGGGACCTCGACGATCATCTTCTCCAACTGATCCAGATCCAGGTCCCTTGCCAATCTATCCCATGCCTGTTGACGCTTTTCAATGGATGCCATCACAGAATCTATACCATACAGGGTAACACCCCGGAGAATGAATGGCGCCACCGAGGCGGGAAGATCCATCGATTCCGCCAATCCACAGGCAGCGACAGCGCCACCATATCGTATCTGGCTCAGGACGTTCGCCAGGGTGTTTCCCCCGGCCACATCCACGGCCCCGGCCCAACGCTCCTTTGCCAGAGGCCTGACCTTGCCATTGAATTCGCTGCGATCGATCACCTCATGGGCGCCCAGACCGATGAGATAATCCCTTTGCGACGCCCTTCCACTCGAACCCGTCACCTGATAACCCAGCCGGGAGAGCAGGGAGACAGCCACGCTGCCGACTCCACCTGCAGCGCCGGTTACCAATAGCTCCCCGCTATCAGGCGTCAGGCCATGCTGTTCCAATGCCATTACGCACAACATGGCGGTATAGCCTGCCGTACCCACCGCCATGGCCTGACGGGTGGTAAATCCCTCTGGCAGTGCGACCAGCCAATCGCCTTTCACCCTTGCCATGGCGGCATAACCGCCGGAATGCACCTCCCCCACACCAAAGCCGTTCAATACAACCCGGTCACCCTGCTTGAACCCCGCGTGCTCGGAACTGACCACGCTACCGGCAAAATCGATGCCCGGTACCAGGGGGAAACGCCTGACAACCGGCGCACTTCCGGTCAAGGCAAGACCATCCTTGTAGTTGAGGGTTGAATATTCCACCTTGACCGTGACATCGCCATCCATCAAATCGTCGAGAGTAATATCTTTTAATTCAGCAACTTGACCATTGTCGGTCTTCGAGATCAGGTAGGCGGGAAAAGTTTCAGGCATGGCATCCTCTCAAGTTTATTGTTCAGTCTTTCAGAGTTCTCTCGTTATAGCCTGTGGGGGAGGAAAAAAAAAGCGCGGTAAAACCGCGCTTTCTCCCGGAATGGTGGGGCAGGGCCCCACCCTACGTATCGTTCATATTTCGAAGCAGAAACATTTGCGTTTATTCGCGTTCATTTGCGGACTAAGATTCAAATAAACAACCATTTCAGGGCCTGTCATCCTTGAACATGCGCCAGCCGCTGATCATGGTGCTGATCAGACTCTGGCGTGAGACGATATCCTCCCGGATCGCCACGTAGACGTGGATGATGACGAACACGACAATGATCCACATGCCCCAGTGGTGCCACAGGCGTACATCCTGGCTCTGACCCACCAAGGGTATCAACCAACCAAAGAGCTGATCCTGCCAGCTGTCCAAGCCCGTCTGCTCGGCATACAGGGAGAAGCCGGTCAGCACCATGGCGATACCGCCCACGGTGATGATGGCGACCATGGTGAGATGGGCCAGGGGATTGTGACCCACATATTTTTTCGGCTCTTTTTCTATAAATGCATACCAGCGTACTTCATGTAGCAACTCTTTCCAGAACGAGAGACGATAGAAGGGCAGTCGAAACAACTCCTTGGCGTGTTGGTTACCGACAAAGGCCCAGTAAATCCGGCCGATAAAACCCACGGTGAAGATATACGCCGCTGCAAAATGGGCAAAGCGCATGTAACCCATGAGAAAGTGGTCACTCGCCTCCCCCGGCATGGTGGGAAGTGGATTGGCTATGAAGTAACCGGTTATGGCAAGCACCGTGATTGTCAATGCGTTGACCCAGTGCCATAACCTGACCGGGGCCTCATAGACGTAGACAGCACTGCGTTTGATGGCTGTTTGCATAAGCGTGACTCCTGATCGTCTATCTGAGATGGCGTGGTGGTGGTTCAGCTGCGAGCTGTTCGTTTCAGGATCAGACCCACCGCAATAACACCCAACAATGCCAGCAGGTAGCCATGCTCGGCCAGCAGGTGTTCAACACCCGACACAAAACCCATAGCCCCATGCTCACCCACATGGGCCGATGATTGTCCACTCAAGGCCATACTAGTTATACCGACTAATCCAACTGCAATCTTTTTCATCTCGTATCCTCTGCATATAACTAAAAACTCACAACTCAAAACTCTTAAGCTACCGGACTTTCACCTTCGCCAACTCCCTCCCCTCCTCACTCATCACGTGGGTGGAACAGGCGAGACAGGGATCGAAGCTGTGCAGGGTGCGCAGTATCTCCACCGGCTCTTCCGCCCGCGCCACCTTGGTATTCATCAACGAGGCCTCAAAGGCGCCGATATTGCCCTCGCTGTCCCGGGGAGAGCCGTTCCAGGTAGTGGGGACCACACACTGGTAGTTGTCGATGCGGGTATCCTTGATGCGGATCCAGTGGCCCAGTGCGCCCCTTGGCGCTTCGCTGATACCCACGCCCTTGGCCTCCTTGGGCCAGGTGGCGGGATCCCAGTTGTCCACGTTGGCGGTGTTCTCATCGCCGGCCTTGATGTTGGCCATCATCTTGTCCATGAAATAGCGCATCTTGTCGCCGGCCCAGTCGGCCTCCAGGGCACGCGCCGCGGTGCGGCCCAGGGTGGAGAAGAGTGCTGTAAGCGGCACGTCGAGGGTCTTGAGCACGAAGTTGATCTGTTCAGTGATCTCCTCATGACCCTTGGCATAGCCGACCACGTAGCGGGCCAACGGTCCGACCTCCATGGCATGACCACGCCAACGCGGGGCCTTGATCCAGGAGTACTTGGCGTTCTCGTCGATCTGCTCGATGTTGGTCTTGCTCCCCTTGGTATTGGGGCCGAGCTGGAAGTTGTCGTCGGTGACGCCATCCCAGGGATGCAGGCCTTTGACACCGTCCGGATAGTTGTACCAGGAGTGAGGCACGAACTCCTGGATCTCCTCAGGATTGCGCAGGTCGACCTCGTGCACCTCTTTCAGGTTGCCGTTGATGATGGCGCCACTGGGCATCATCAGGTTGCCCGGCGAGTAGTCGTTGGCATGGTCAGGAATGTCACCATAAGCCAGCACACTGGTGCCGGAGAGACCGCCGCCATAGAGCCAACCCTTGTAGAACTGCCCCACCGCCAGGATGTCGGGGATATAGACGTTTTTCACGAACTCCCGCGAGGCCTCGATAATCGAGGAGATCTGGTTGAGGGAGACCATGTTCAGGGCCCCCACAGAACCGACACCATCCACGTTGATCGGACATGGCACTCCACCCACCAACCAGTTAGGGTGGGGATCCTTGCCCCCTAGGATGGTGCGGATCTTCATGATCTCCTTCTGGAAATCGAGGGCCTCCAGGTAGTGGGTCACTGCCATCAGATCGGCCTCCGGTGGCAGCAGATAGGCCGGACTGGTCCAGTAGCCGTTTTTAAATGGGCCAAGCTGACCGCTCTCGACGAACTTCTTCAAGCGATTCTGAATATCGCGGAAATAACCGGGAGACGACTTGGGGTGTTTCGGTGAAACCTTCTGCTGCAGTTCCGAGGTCGCTCTCGGATCCGCCTTCAGGGCATTCACTGGATTAACCCAATCCAGGGCGTGCAGATGATAGAAATGGACCAGGTGGTCGTGAATCTGCAGGGTCAGCTGCATGATATTGCGAATCGAGTTGGCGTTCTCCGGAATCTCGATCTTCAATGCATCCTCCACCGCCCTTACCGACGTCAAGGCGTGGGTACCGGTGCAGACACCACAGATGCGTTGGGTGAAGGCCCAGGCGTCTCGCGGATCGCGACCCTTGAGAATCACCTCCAGGCCGCGCCACATGGTACCGGTGGAGACGGCATTGCGGATAATGTTCTCCTCATCCACATTCACCTCGCAGCGCATATGGCCCTCGATACGGGTAACCGGATCGACGACGACACGCTGTCCGGAGTCATCCAGGTTATAGCCGTTTGGAGTGGTCTTGGTACTCATTGATCCTGGTCTCCTTTCTTCTGTGCATTCTTGATGGCGGTGACGGCGGCATGGGCGGCGGCGCTGGCGCCGACGATCCCGGCGGTGGCCAGGCCAACCTTGTCCGCATTCGCCTCAACCCCGAACTGATGGGTGTCGGTGACGTGCTGATAGAAACTTCCCTTGTCCCAGAAACCATCCTCTGAACAACCGATACAGCCATGACCCGCCTGGATCGGGAAGGAGAGCCCGCCATTCCAGCGCACGGTCGAACAGGCGTTGTAGGTGGTCGGTCCCTTGCAACCCATTTTGTAGAGGCAGTAGCCCTTCCTTGCGGAATCGTCATCCCAGGCTTCCACAAACTGGCCCGCATCGAAGTGGGGGCGTCGATAACACTTGTCATGGATGCGTTGGCTGTAGAACATCTTTGGCCGGCCCTGGCGGTCCAGCTCGGGAAATTTTTCAAAGGTGAGGATATAGGTCACTACAGCCGTCATGACCTCGGCGATAGGCGGGCAGCCGGGTACCTTGATAATCGGCTTGTTGGCCAGGCCGGGCACCTTATGCACGGGCGTTGCACGGGTCGGATTGGGGCGCGCCGCCTGCACGCATCCCCATGAGGCGCAGGATCCCCAGGAGATGATCGCCTTGCAGTGCTCGGCCGCCATCTTCAACTGTTCGACAAAGGGTTTGCCACCGATAATGCAGTACATGCCATCCTCATCCAGGGGCGGATTACCCTCCACTGCGAGGATGTAGTTACCGCTATACTTTTCGATGGTCTCCTCGATGATCGCTTCCGCTTCGTGACCGGCAGCGGCCATGATGGTGTCGTCGTAATCGAGGGATATCATCGACAACACGACATCCTTCGCCAGCGGGTGTGCCGAGCGGATGAATGACTCGGAACAACAGGTACACTCCAGACCATGCAGCCAGAGAACCGGGATACGGGGTTTGTTCTCCATCGCCTCCGCGATCCGTGGCACCAGCGCCGGACCAAGCCCGAGTGCAGAGGCCGTTAGGCTGCAGAATTTCAGGAAACTGCGACGTGTGATTCCCTGACGCCGCATCACGTCATAAAAAGTCTCGGTCATTATCCCGTGCCTCCAGGTCAATAAAAGCCGTTTTGAAAGTCGGCTTGATAGCCGTGCTTAATCTCTGGAGTGCAACACTTATGCCATGTAATTAATTCTATATGTTTCAGGTGGTTGAGTTTCCCACAAATAAATCAGGGAAAGGATTGGCTGGCTGCTTCCAGTTGCTCTTGAGAGGGCAGATGGAAAGTTACTTACCGATTTGTGGATGGGTAGCTCAAATCCTATGAGGGTAAAACAGACCGATTCTAGTCGGCTTCGCAGGCGAAGACTGGACAGTGATGAGCGGCCTCGGCAGCGCTAGATAATATCTCCCCGCTGACCGGATTAGGCCTGAAACTCGTACAACCCTTCAGACCCAGGTCATGGGCCTCTATATAGAGTGACTTGAAAGCTTCATAGGGATAGTCCGAAGGAATGTTGATGGTCTTTGAGATAGCGCTGTCCACATAGGGTTGGATCGCCCCCTGCATGCGCAGATGATCCCGGGGTGACAATCCACCACTGGCGACAAAGGCCTCGGGCATGGACTCCCCCGGATGCAGGCCTCGCCAAAGTTGCCAGGCATAGTCGGTCAAATCGTACTCCTGGTATTGACCCGAGACCTGCCTGATCCTACGTCGATGATTGAATGCAAACACCGGCTCGATGCCACTGCTGACATTGTTCGCCAGCAGGCTGATCGTACCGGCTGGCGCTACGGCGGTCAGATGACTGTTGCGCATACCATGCCTTGCAATACCCTGCTGTATATCATCGGGTAAGGTACGAATGAATGGGCTCTGCAGATAGGCATCCGCTTGGAAGTAGGGGAAGGCACCCTTCTCTTTCGCCAACTCGATGGAGGCACGATATGCACTATGGCAGATGCTTGCCATTAGCTTCGCCGCCATATCTCTGGCCACCGCTTCTGCATAATGCAGGCCCAGCATGATCAGAGCGTCTGCCAGACCGGTGATACCCAGACCGATCCTTCTTGTGCCCTGGGCCTGTTGCTGTTGGGTTTGTAACGGAAAACCTGACAGGTCGATAACATTATCCAGGAATCGGACCGCCTGTGTGACGGTATGCACCACTGCATCCAGATCAATGCTGGCAGATTCATGAAACGGCGCCTTGATGAAGCGGGTCAGATTCACACAACCCAGATTGCAGGCGCCGTAGGCCGGTAGAGGAACCTCGCCACAGGGATTGGTGGTAGTGATCTGCTCACGGTAGGCAAGATTGTTCATCCGGTTGATCGTATCGATGAACAACACCCCCGGCTCGGCATATTCATAGGTTGCCCGCATGAGGCGCTCCCAAAGCTCACGGGCCTTGACAATGCGCACAACTCTACAGGGCTCGGCGCAATTTGGGTCGCTCCAGGTACGCTCAATGATGTCACCACTAACCAGGCCATTCTCTGCCAGTCCCTGGGTCGGAAATATCAGGGGCCACTCGTCGTCCCCATGGACGGCGGCCACAAACTGATCGCTGATCTGCACCGAGAGATTAAAATGGCGCAACTCTCCAGGTTGTCGCTTGGCCTCGATAAAAGCTTCGATATCGGGGTGGTCGCAGCGCAGGCTCGCCATCATCGCACCCCGTCGCGCCCCACTGGAAATCAACGTGTCACACATGGCATCCCAGATGCGCATAACGGAGACCGGCCCAGATGCGATAGCCCCGACACGCCTTGCCGGTGAGCCCTGTGGACGCAGATTGGAAAAATCATAACCGACACCACCACCCTGCTGCATGGTCAATGCCCCCTCTTTAAGGGCCTGGAAGATAGCCTCCAGGGAATCCTCCACCTGCCCCATCACAAAGCAATTGAAAAGGGTGACATCGTGGGCCACACCGGTGCCCGCCAGGATTCGTCCCCCGGGCAGAAAGCTGAAATCTTGCAGGATATTCAAAAAACGTCTGCGCCATGCAGCCTGTTGTTGCAGCTCGATACCGGCAACCCCTTGCACCACTCGCTGCCAAGTATCGTCAATGGTATCGTCGACAGGTCTGCCCTGTTGACGGTAACGATACTTGCTGTCCCAGATGAAACGGGCAATCTCCGATTGAAAAGGAGTTTGAAACATTCCTGTCAACCCTCACTGCTATGCCTGTCCGCTGCGGGTCAACGGCACGAATGCCACCCCGAGGATCGTCCTTTCACTGACCTCACCCGAGGGGCTCTTCTCCACCAGGATCAGCTGCTGGTAGTCAAAGGGGTGTCCAATCGGAATCACCAGTCGGCCACCCGGTTTCAGCTGATCGATCAGCGGAGGTGGAATCTCCAATGCGGCGGCAGTGACCATGATGGCGTCGTAGGGGGCGTGTTCAGGCCAGCCATGGAAGCCATCGACACAGCGGCAGGAGACATTCTCGTAACCTAGATGCGTCAGTGTCTCAGCGGCACGCATGGCAAGGGTTTCGATGATCTCCACCGTGTATACCCGCTTCGCCACCCTGGAGAGTACGGCGGCCTGGTAGCCGGAACCGGTGCCAACCTCCAACACCACGGCATCGGCTTCAAGCTCGAGAAGATCGGTCATCAAGGCGACGATATAGGGCTGTGAGATGGTCTGTCCGCAACCGATCGGCAGTGGCCCGTTGTCATAGGCAAAGCGGCGCTCGGTTTCCGGCACAAACGCCTCTCTGGGCACATCACGGATCGCATGCATGACCGAATCGCGCAAGGCTGTACGGCCGATCATGCGCCTGGTATAGGCCACCTCCCGTTCGATATCCCTAACCATCTGAAGCTGATCTGACATCACTGCACTCCAATGGCCAGCTAATGCTGTCTCTGCCTCCTTTAGCGCGACCAGCTGGCGCGCACCTGCCCGGATGCCTCCGGATAGTGAATCTGAAGCTCTCCCTGGTAGGCGTGTTTGACCGCCTCACCGACACCCTTAGGTAGATGAAACTCAGTGAATGTGATCTCCATTTCACCGGTTTCCATGACATTGGTGTCGATGATCCGCTGCAGTGGATGTTGGATTCTCTGCCTCTCTACATGATTGTGAATCAACCGCATTATCTCCTTTCTATGCTGAGTGAAAAAATCGCCACTGAGTTTGAGATAACCGGCCGGCACCCTGTCATGGATACGCTGGCAGGCCGGGCAACGGGTCTCTTTGGCCTCATCCGGCAGGCTCTCCAGCCACTGCCAACGTCCAGCTGTAAAGACCGCGCCACAGATCTGGCAAAGGGTGGGATCTGGCAGTTTTTTTTCATTTCGATAGGCATCCATACTCCGCTCCTTGAGTAGTCTGTCCCTTCTCTTCATTGATGTGGGGGTTGTCTGTCGAGACATCATAGCGACCTCCTGACGAGATGGCGTGAATGATCTCTTTTTCTTCTTGTTCCATCTTAATTGTAGCTTGTGATGAGCAATCAGTGATCAGCGGTGAATATCGCTGCTGAGTTGGAGGTAGAACTGCGCTGAATCATGTTCCCGCTGCAACATAGGTCTACAATTTTTATAGGGACTGCATATTCAGGCTGGTTGCGAGCCATGCCTCGCTGACTTGTATCAGCCTGAGTGTCATATAGGAGTCTATTCATGGTTACTCACGCACTGACACCAGAGGTTCTGTGTCGCCATTGTGATCCGTCACAGTTCAGCTTTGACAATACCGATCAACTGGAGGACCTGGAAGGCTTTATCGGCCAGGAACGGGCCACCCAATCACTGCATTTCGGCCTGGGTGTCAAACACAAGGGCTACAACCTCTATGCATTAGGCCCTGCCGGGGCGGGTAAATCGGCCATGGTCAGGAAATTTCTCCAGGCCCAGGCCGCTGATCGACCTATCCCATCCGACTGGTGTTACGTAAACAACTTCAGCGATGCCCGCAAACCTCAGGCGGTCGCCCTGCCCGCCGGAAAAGGGGTGACACTCAAACAGGATATGGAGCAACTGGTCATCGGCTTGCAGGAGACTATACCCCTGGTATTCGAAAGCGATGAATACCACACCCGCAGACAAGCCATGGAAGATCGGCTCGAAGAGCGTCAGGAACACGCCATGGTGACAATGCAGAAAAAGGCGGAGGAGAAACATATCGCTCTGATCAACACCCCCACCGGTTTTACCCTCGGCCCAAAACAGGACGACAAGATCCTCGATCCGGAGCAGTTCCAGAAACTCCCGTCAAAGAAGCAGAATGCGATTGAAAAGGATGTTAAAGAGCTGCAGGAGGAGTTGCGCAAAACCCTGCACGCCATCCCGCAGTGGCAAAAAGAGACCCGCGAGGAGATCGGCAAGCTGAATCGGGAGATGACCGCATCGGCGGTACACCACCTGATAGATGAACTACGGGAGAAGTACCGGGATCTTCAGACAGTCACCGCCTATCTGGACCGGGTAGAGGAGGATGTGATCAATAACTATCAGCAGTTTCTCCCCCGTGATGAACGCAAACCCAGCCTGTTCGGCCTCCACCTGAGCCAACAGGAAGAGGGACCACCCTGGCACTACCGCTATCGGGTCAACCTGCTGTTGACTCACCAGGCCAATGGCGGCGCACCTATCGTTTATGAAGATCTGCCAGGCTACAACAACCTGGTGGGCCGCATCGAGCACCGCGCCCACCTTGGGGCATTGGAGACAGATTTCACCATGATCAGACCCGGCGCCCTGCATCGGGCGAATGGCGGCTATCTGATTCTCGACGCCCTCAAACTGCTGATGCAACCCTTCGCTTGGGAGACCCTGAAGCGGGTTTTACAATCGGCTGAAATCCGTATCGAATCCCTGGCCCAGATCACCAGCCTGATCAGCACCCAATCCCTTGAACCTGAACCTATCCCGCTGGAAGTGAAAGTAGTGCTGCTCGGCGAGCGTCATATCTACTATCTGCTGCAGGCCCTCGATCCGGAGTTTGACGAGCTGTTCAAGGTGGCTGTGGATTTCGATGATGACCTGGTACGCGACAGTCAGAATGAACACTACTACGGGCAAATGATCGCCTCCCTCGCACGGCAGCATAATCTGCGCCCGCTGGACAGATTCGCGGTGGCACGAGTGATCGACCACAGCATGCGGCTGGCGGATGATAGCGAGCGCCTCAGCAGCCATATGCGCTCCATCACCGACCTGATCCAACAGGCTGACTACTGGGCGGGTGAACATGACCATACCCTGATTGACGAAGACGATGTGCAGACAGCCATCGAGGCCCAGATCCACCGTGCAGACAGGATACAGCGGCGTCTGCAGAGTGAGGTTGTAAGAGGCACCCTGATGATCGCAACCACAGGAGAGGTAGTGGGTCAGGTCAACGGCCTCTCGGTCATGCTGCTCGGCGATCAGCGCTTTGGCCACCCCACCCGTATCACCGCACGCGCTCGTCTCGGCAAGGGTCAGGTCGTGGACATCGAGCGTGAAGTGGAATTGGGAGGTCCGATCCACTCTAAAGGGGTCTACATCCTCTCCGGGTTCATCTCAGGCCGGTACGCCCCAGATTACCCGCTCTCACTCTCCGCCAGCCTGGTGTTCGAACAATCCTACGGCCAGGTGGAAGGGGATAGCGCATCATCCGCTGAACTCTATGCCCTGCTCTCGGCCCTCTCTGGCCTACCCATCAAACAGCAGTTTGCGGTTACCGGGTCTGTCAACCAATTGGGTGAAGTGCAAGCCATCGGCGGGGTCAACGAAAAGATCGAGGGTTTTTTCGATATCTGCCGGAGAATGGGGTTGAGTGGTGACCAGGGGGTGCTGATCCCGAGCGCGAATGTCAAACACCTGATGCTGCGCGAGGATGTGGTGGAGGCGGTGAAATCGGGAGCATTTGCCATCTATCCCATCAAAACCATCGATGAAGGCATTGCCCTGCTGACCAATACTCCTGCAGGATCGCGGGATGAAAACGGCCTGTTTCCCGAGGATAGCGTCAACGGCCGTGTGGAAGCGAATCTTATCCGCTTCTCGGAACGTCTGCAGTCACTGGATGAGATGAGCGTCATGGTGGAAGGAGAGGAGCAGTGAACTCGCCCGGCCGTCGTCGTATTACCGTCGTGTTGCTGGACAAACCCCAGAGTCGGGAGCTGTTGTCGCTGGGAGCTACCATTGCCTCTTTGCTGCAGGTAGAGATAGAAGCCGTATTCGTTGAAGACGATGCCCTATACCGGCTCACCGGCCTCCCCTTTCTGCGCGAACTACGGGTAGATAGCCGCAATGAGGCACGTCTCGATCCTGCCCGCTTAACCCAGGAGTGGCGTGCGATTGCAAAACAAGCCCGCAAAGCCCTGGAGGATTCGGCCAAGCGTGCGGGATTGAGCTGGAGTTTTCGCGTCTGGCGCGGTGAGTACGATAGCGATCTGAAACAACTGGCGAGCGACTCCGAGTTGCTGTTGATGGGAAGTCAGGGTATCCATGCCGCACGCCGCTTCTCCATCCACTCCAGACAAACCACCCCGGTATCTCAGCCACTGAAGTTGGGGGTTATTCTCGATACGGGCATATCCAGGCAAAAGCTTTTGAAAACGATCACCGAACTTTTGCAGAAACCCGAGATCAGGTTGATCCTGTTTCTATTTCCGGATGGAGACCCATCCTGGGAACGAGCCCTGCAGAATTACCTCACTGAACATGATCATGATAATCACATCACAGTCGTACCTCTCACAGACAGCAAGCCCGCAACCCTGGCTACCCAGCTAAAGAGAGCCGCATGTGATTTACTCATGATCAGTGAGCAGAGTTCACTGCTACAGGGACCTACCATCAGGCGGTTACTCGAGGGTCTGCCCTATCCCACAGTGTTGGTGCGCCAATAGCGGATGGATAGATCAAACTATGTACGAGACATATGAGTTTCTGTTGACACTGGGCGTGATTTTACTCGCAGGCCTGGCTACAGACGCTATCGGGCGGCACACATTCTTGCCACGCGTCACGCTGTTGCTGCTATTTGGTGTGGTTATCGGTAAGCAGATGCTCGATTTGATCCCCCAGTTCTTCATTGATCGTTTCGAGATTATTTCCAATATGACACTGCTGATGGTCGGTTTCCTGCTAGGCGGAAAATTGACAGCGGATTTTCTCAAACAGTCCGCTGAAAAAACACTTTTGATATCCATCAGTACTGCAATCATAACGGTACTGGTGGTAATTACCGGTTTGATGGCGGTTGGGGTACCTGCCGGATTAGCGATACTGCTGGGGTGCGTCGCTTCGGCGACGGCGCCCGCAGCAACATTGGATATCGTGCTTGAGTCGGATGACAGGGGATTCTTTAGCGACCTGTTACTGTCAATCGTTGCCCTGGATGATGTATGGGGCTTGATACTATTCAGCATTGGCGTAGCCGTGGTCATGGCGCTCAGCGGCAATACCACTGAAACATTCCATTATTTCTTCGTGATCAAGGATATAGGCGGGGCATTGCTTCTGGGGCTTGGCCTGGGTTTTCCAGCGGCCTATCTGACCGGAAGAATCAGAAAGGGACAACCGATGTTAATGGAAGCACTCGGGCTGGTTTTTTTATGCGGTGGCCTTGCACTACTGCTGGAAGTCTCTTTTCTAGTGGCATCGATTGTCATGGGATCAGTGGTTGCCAACTTCGCCACCCACCATGAGTACCCGTTTCATGAGATCGAAAATATCGAATGGCCATTTATGAGCATATTTTTTGTGCTGGCCGGTGCTTCTCTCGAATTTATCTCAGTCATGGAAATCGGCATGATCGGCATCGTATATATATTGTCACGCATTATTGGAAAGTTGCTTGGCGCCAGAATCGGCGCCGAAATGAGTGGTGCAGATTCCATCACCCGTGATTGGATGGGGTTTGCTCTTCTCCCCCAGGCCGGCATCGCCATGGGAATGGCACTGGTCGCATCCAACCAGTTTCCTGAATATCGACAAGCGTTACTGACTATCGTAATCAGCTCAACGGTTTTTTTCGAACTCATCGGCCCTGTGTTTACGCGTATGGCCTTGAGAAGAGCCGGGAAGTGATCTGAAGCTTTGAACTGGCATGATGAATACACCGGCAATGTCACGATCACAACAGACTTAATTCAACATCGCCTTGACGACACCATTCCACCCCAGGGCCAAATTGGTTCGGTTATAACCCCCTCCTCCAAGCGCAATAAAACGACCGCTACAGAACTCATCCGCCAGTTTGCTCAATCGACTGGCTGCATATTCATGCACCGCAGGGGTGAACGCCATATGGGTAATCGGATCCCCCTGGATGCTGTCTGCGCCTGCCTGAAGTATGATCAATTCCGGTTTGCCCTGACGTATGAATGACTCAACAGATGGCCAGACCCGATGAAAATGGTTATCGTTGGCCAGAGGCGGCAACGGGACATTCAGCTTTGTACCCTTGGCCTCGCCTTTGCCTGTCTCCTCGACCGCCCCGGTACCCGGGTAGAGATAGCGACCATCCTCATGGATATCGGCAAAGATCAGATCCGGATCGTATTCAAATGCGTAAAACACGCCATCGCCATGGTGGGCATCTATATCCACATAGGCGATACGTCGAATGGCATGCTTGAGTCGCAAATTCTCGATCAACACCCCGGCATCGTTAAAGACGCAGAAACCTGCCGCTGAATCCCGTCGCGCGTGGTGCAGACCGGCAATGGGAACAAACACCTTGGGATGACTGCCGGAAAGGATACGTTGCATGCCATCCAACACCGACCCAACCACCGCACAGGCAGCCTCATACACACCTTCAAAGGCTGGGGTATCACCGGCGTCGAGATAGCCATGGCCACTCTCAGACTGGACCTTAACGCGATTGACATAGGCTTGGCTATGGAATGGGAGTAACAGCTCCTCACCGCATAGCTGGGGAGTAGCTACAGATACTCGTTTGTCCAAGCCCTGCTTGATGGTCTCCTGCCAGAAGGCCTGAATGCGATCCGGTCCAAAGGGATGCCCATCACCAAAACCATAATTTCCCAGGGCCTCACCGAAATAGATAGTGACCGGTTTTTCGCTCATAAAACCAACTCGCCTTCATACTCAGCCAGATAGAGTGGCCTGTCTGATATCAAGTATAGGCAAGAAACAATGATCACCTTTAACTCAGGCATGGATTGATTACGGATCATGTTAAATAACAGATACGTACCCGGGGTAAGAAATGTCATTTACCCGCTCAGTTTGGTACGCAATTCAATCGACAGCACCACACCCAGGACAATCAGTTGCAGCAGCATGATAATCAGCATCCAAAGCGGCATACTCAAGCCGAGAAACTGCCACTGGATATCGCCACAAAAACCCGTCGGCTGGAATACCGTCGGTAGCCATTGGTCGAGCTTGAGCCATGCTGGAAACTTGGCATTCACATCACAACTCAGGGAAGGTTGAACCATGCCCAACTGCATACCGGAGAGTTCCAACGCCAGATAGAGACACCAGCCGGCTGCCAACCCCCAGCCGGCATAACCGATCATTCTGGCAACTATAGAGCGGGGAGCACTCATACCGATAAGCGCAGAGATAAAGATACCCATCACCGCAGCCCGCTGGTAGATACAGAGGACGCAGGGATCGAGCTCCAGGCCGTACTGAAAATAGAGCGCCGCAGCCTCCAGGAGAAGTGCGCTTATTGCCAGCAACAGCCACGGCAATCGGGTTTGAATGAATCTCATAGGGTTCTCATAGCAGTATTCGGAATATGAATATTAGCCTATCCGATGGGCTATCCATATATGCCATCCGCCAAACAGCTATTGATCATTTTCAATGCCTGACATGACGTGCCTAGAGTAGGCTTCAACATAGTAACAAGTTAACTGTTAACGGCCACTTGATGCGCAGTCAGCATCTTCCCGGATGTCCAGATATTCGAGGTCTCACCGGATCCCAGGTTTATGAAAATTGCAGTAACCAGCCAAAACTTCCGCACCATCACCCAACATGCGGGCAAGACCAGACGCTTCCTTATTTTTGAACAGGACCAAACAACGGGAGAGATACACCAGCTCACCCGTCTCAATCTGCCCAAGCAGATGTCCATGCACGAGTTCCGGGGGGATGACCACCCTATCTTCAAAATGGACTACCTGATCACCGGCAGCAGCGGACAGGGCTTCGTCCGGCGCCTGAATGACGCCGGTGTCGAGGTCATTCTTACCGGTGAAGAGGACCCCCTTACCGCAGTCACTGCCGTGATCGAAGGTAAACCCCTGCCGCCGCCGGAAGCCCACGAACATAAGCAGATCCAGCAACCGGTCATGCCTTGAGCAGGGATGGCCGGGGATCCAGGTCAGAAGCCGTAATTGGCCATCAGACGTATGAATTCCCCATCCTCGTGCATATCGGTATAGATCAGCTCCAGACCCAACTGTTCATTCACATCGTAGACCGCGTAGTAGTCGGTCTCGTTCGCACCCTGGTCGAAATCCACATGCAGCACGCCCACGGTCAGCGCCTCCACACCCCCATACTCGACACCCAACGCCGTTGCCTCCTGGTCCTCCACACCGTCAATGGTATGGTCGTCTGCCGAGGTAAAGTAGGGACCGCCACCGAAACCGTTGCTTACACTACCCGATACATCATTGTATGCGGCGCTGATGGTGAAATCCGCCAGGGTATAGCTCCCGGTGACGCCCCAGACATCGCCATCAGGCCCTGAATCGTCACCGCTATCATCCGATTGCGAGCCAAACTGTAAACCGATACTGAAGTTATCGGTCTCATACATGCCATCCAGATAGAACAGCTTGGCAAAATCCCTGCCCTGATAATACCAACCCTGCAACGTCAATTGCTCGATGCCCTGGAAAATTGCGCCGACCGCAGTCAGGCCGTCATCACCATTCAACTCCTCAAAACTTTCAGGAATATCCGCATCCACGCCGGCCCACTTGTCGAGATGGGTCAGATAGAGGGTCGTGCCGGCGATATCACTATTGCTCAGCAACAAGCCCTGAAAGGTATTCGGCACCATGCGGATATCATCGGTGTCGGCATGGGGCGTATCCAGTTCGAAGCGACCGATACGCAGCCGGGTGTTGCCCAGTTCACCCTGTACATAGGCCTCCCCGAGGATGGAGTAACTACCGTTTTCCGAGGAGAAGAAGTCACCGTTTTCATCGTCGAACAACTCACCGGTGGTGTAGAAGGTCGCCCCCGCGCTCAATCCCCTCCAGGTTGGACTGATATATCCCAGCTTGCCACCGATGGCGGAGCCGTCCGTCTCATCACCGGCATCGTCTTCGGCATGGATGATACCCACTCTGAGGTTGCCGAAAACACCCTCTCCGGAATGCACTGGACTCATAAAAGTCAAGATGCTCGTCGCGATCAACAACAGCCCAGCCAAGTGGCCTCTGCAGCTGCTTGATGTTAAAAACCTGCTGACATCCATCCCTATTCGACGCTTACAGATTAAGGCTCTGGTACCTGCTTGAAGAGTATCACCAGCCCACAACGGAGGATCAAAGCTATCTATCGACACACGCTCGTAACCAATCACAGTCAGTCTTGAATTCTGCATAGTTCATTTCCCCAATACAGGATAAATAAAGATTAAGGCTGGCTGGCGTCTGCTGGCATGCCGACAATCATCGCGTGTAGAAGCGAAATACTGCTCATCAGAACACTCGGCACTAGCATCCTCATACTGCATTCAATTGATTCACAACTCATGCCCATTTTCTTGGCATGGCGTGGCAACCGCGCTTCAACATTACAGCCAATGATAATAGGAATCATTATTATTTGCAACAATGCGATTATAGCTAGTGGAGGGATATGGCAAGACTATCAGAATCCCACGATCCTATTGTTAAGCCATTCATAAGATTACTGTTATTTTATCCCCCTAGTTTCCCAAATAGGAACTAAAGTATTTGCCCACTAGTATTTTCCCAACCAAGAATCGGGCGCATCATTTGGAGCAATATACAAGGATGCCTACCTCTTTTTCAGCACTTTCACACGATACCCGCCCTATCTCGAAGACGCATTGCAGCATGCGTATTCATCGGAGCACAGCGCAGTATTTATCTAGGGCCTGTTAACACTAATCCGATAGGCTCTGCTGGGGCTGTTTTTTCGTCCAGCAAGGCAGAATGAGCGTGGTGTAGCAGTGCTACATGAGCGAATGATAACGCCGCCGGGTGGAAAAACAGCCCCAGCCCTCCGGGTTGCGCCCCGAAGGAAGTGCCCTTGGGGTGCGCCTGAAAAAGCGCCACTCGGCGTTGCTCGTCGCTCATTTGGAACAACCAAACCTCGCTCCTCGCGCCCGTAGGAAGTGCCCTTGGGGTGCGCCTTGATTGGCGCTTTTTCAGGCACAACAGGGCCTATCGGATTAGTGTTAACAGGCCCTAGCCTATGTCACCTCATATGAGTCGTAAATGAAGTGACCATCAGCTTCACTGATGAAGCTCAAGCCAAGCTCGAGGCGATTGATGATTTTGATATGATCGAATTCAATCAAACTGTGTTGGATGCAATGGATGCAGAAGATCTTTTCAGTGCCGGTAGCGATAAATCCCTCGAGATATTGATAAAAAATGTCACCGCCGCTTCCACTAACTCTGCCGTGCTTGCTGATATTGATTCAGATACCGCTCATATCAAAGGCGACTTGATCATTAAAGACAAAACAGACAAGATCGTGGGACAAAGTGAGATCTCTAGTGAATCTATACAGGGGAAATCAAACCACAGTCAAGGCGATGTGAAACCTGAATTATTGTATAAGCAATTTGCAAGTGTGACCGCACAAACCCTATCCGGCAAAGCAAGCGAAGAATCTCCCGTTGCACATAGTGTTGCGAAGGAAGACCCGTCAGAAGGATTTATGCAATTTCTCGGGGTTATTCTCTCATTGGCAGCCTTTGCGGCTGGCTACTCGGCAGGCTTATAGATCAGCCTGACAATAGATTCGGCAAGGATGCCGATAGACACATCCACATCCCCAGCCTTGATCTGCGCCAAGGCTGGGTGTGTTACACCATGACTCCCGCGGTATTATTATTGTTCCTCTGCAAAACCGATAGCCACTACCATATTTTCTATTAACTCTTCTATATGCGGGACAAACCAGTTATCTATCTCCTTAATCTGACTGTCAGTTAAATCACCATAGTCATCGCCACGGTAGATTCGCGCTTCGTCAATTTGACTTTTCAGTGTCGGCGCCCCCATCCCATGAGGATATTCGCGATCGACGATAAATTCCCAATCAGCCTTAATCTTATCCAACTGCTTTTGAGTGAGTTGTTTGCGGAAGGTAGGCGCATCTATGATTATTTCATGATCATATTTGACGTCATCTATTTGCGAGTTCTCCACATCGAACAGGGTCATGAAAAATTGTACGAATCTCATGTTGGCCCAGAGGAGTTTGCTTGCAATCACGGGACCCCTGTTTGGTATCAGGCGAACTGTTCCGGGATTTATCGTCGCAATGTAGTCCAGACCTCTTGCCTTGCCCCACTCAGAGAGCATCTTTTTATCTTCTTCCAGATTTCTAGTATGCCGCCAATAATACTTCCTTTCATGACTCAGGTTATCGAGCAACTCACTCCTCTCCTGCTCATCAGGTTTGTAAAATTCGACACTGCCACTGTCTCGCAGCAGTTCCGCAAGTTTGCCTTCTATGACCTCAGTGAAATCAGTCTTTGATGAATATCTGAAAGAGCGATTTTCAAATACAGTATTGCCGGTATATTCAACAGCAATATCATTGGGTATAAAAACAACAAAAGCGACCTTTGGTTGCCGCCCCTCCTGAATCGCCTTCTGGTGGGTCATGGGCAATGATTTGCAGGAAGATAGCAAAACAGAGAGGATAGCGGCTAACAGCAGATACGATAGGTGATGCATGACTATGGTCCTTCCTAAGCAGAAATTCTATCTTTAATATCGATAGTATCCATACGTTTTGTAAAAACCGGTACGTTGCAAAAATCAGTTATTTCAAATCTCTTTATCCATGAGGTGCTACTCATCACTGTCATCTGGCAATAAAGGGGGGCGCAGCAGACGGCATGGCAGCAATAGTTCATGCCTGGCATTACCCATAGTCAAGCGATAGAAATAGTAAGATTTACTTGGAATCCGATTAGGACTGCATCCCTGCATGATTGATTTCGTCATCCCTTTCACTGTAGCCGGTCTATATTCAACAGCACATAAAATATGCTGACCTGTTGAATCTACCATGCCACAGGTTTTTTTCAAATTGTCTTGATCAATATCAAATCGCGTCGCATGTCACAGATCGAACTCACTGCAAGACTGAACCATAAAGGTTTTACCCAACCAAGCTAAGACAACAGGGCGACACTCTTGACCTGGGCATAGAGCTGCATGCCCTCGTGAACTCCCATGCCCACGGCGGAGCGCCGGGTAATGCGCGATAACAGGGTCTGGCCATCCTCCAGTTCCAACCTCACCAATACCTGGGTAGGGCTGATTTCACGGGTATCGATAACCCGCACCGGAAGGATGTTGAGGATACTGGTATCGGCATGAGCACGGATGGAGAGGCTCACATCCCGGGCCTGGATCTGTACCCGGGCATGCCGGCCCACCGGCAGATCCTCCCGGGGTACGGCGACCCGGTTGCCCTGCAGGGAGATCCAGGTCAGGTGGTAGCTGTGGTCATGGGAGCTGACATAGCCCTCCAGCAGCGCGGAGGCGTCGTCATAGCCGGCCAGGGGAAGGTCGAGCCGGGTCAACAGGGGTGCAGCCTCCCCCTGGGCCACGACTCGTCCCTGCTCCAACACCACCATATGGTCGGCCAACCTGGCCACCTCGTTGGGGTCGTGGGAGACATACAGGGAGGGGATGGCGAACTCGTCGTGGAGCCGTTCCAGATAGGGGAGGATGACCTGCTTGGCCGCATGGTCGAGAGCCGAGAGGGGCTCGTCCATCAGCAACAGACGCGGACTCGTGAGCAGGGCGCGGGCGATGGCGACCCGCTGGCGCTCACCACCGGATAACCGGGGGGTCGCCCTTTTTAAAAGGGCTGAAATACCGAGCAGCTCCACCACATCCTGAAAGGGAATCTGTCGCGTTGCTGCGGGGACCCGGCGCATACCGTATTCCATATTGTCCTGCACCGAGAGATGGGGAAAGAGACTCGCCTCCTGGAAAACGTAACCGATGGGACGGCGGTGAATTGGCAGGAAGTGGTCCTGGTCCTGCCATACCTCGCCATTGACCCTGATCAGTCCCTGTTGGGTACGTTCGAGACCGGCCACAGCACGCAGGACACTGGTCTTGCCCGAACCGGAGCTACCGAACAGGGCCGTGACACCCTGAGCCGGTGCGTTGAAGGCCACATCCAGCTCGAAATCACCCATGCGGTGCTTCAGCCTGACCTCGATACCGCTCAAGGTTGATGGCTCCGAGTGATGCGGCCGTTGACCAGGTAGAGGGTCATCAACACCAGGAAGGCGAAGGCAAGCATGCCGGCAGCCAGCAGGTGGGCCTGGCCATACTCCAGGGTCTCGACATGGTCGTAGATCGCCACCGACAACACCCGGGTCTCACCGGGGATATTGCCGCCGATCATCAGCACCACCCCGAATTCACCCACGGTGTGGGCGAAACAGAGCACCGCAGCGGTCAGAAATCCTGGTCGCGCCAGGGGAATCACCACGGTCATAAAGCGGTCCCAGGGTGAGGCTCGCAGGGTGGCGGCAACCTCCGCCGGGCGAGGTCCCAGAGACTCAAACGCATTCTGCAACGGTTGCACCACAAAGGGCAGCGAGTAGAGCACAGAGGCGAAAACGAGTCCGCCGAAGGTAAAGGGCAAGGTGCCGATACCAAGGGCCTGGGTCAGCCGACCCACCGGCCCGTCCGGGGCAAGCATTATCAACAGGTAGAAGCCGAGCACGGTGGGTGGCAATACCAGGGGCAGCGCAACCACCGCTGACAGGGCCTGCTTGTACCAGGCGTGAGTACGCGCCAACCACCAGGCGATGGGGGTGCCGATGATCAGCAGCACCAGGGTGGTGGTGCTGGCCAGCTTGAGGGTCAGCCAGACGGGTTGCCAGTCGAAAGCCATGAAAATGCTCCGCATGTATGAGAGTTGTTTGTTTTACTCCACACCATAACCATATCGCTCGATCACTTCACGTGCGACATCGCTTTTGAGGAATTCGAGATAAGCGGTAGCCGCTGGATTTGCTTCACCCTTTTTCAACAACACCGCCGCCTGGGCGATGGGGCTGTAGTATTCCGCTGGAATCTCCCACAATGTACCCGCTTCCCCTTTCCACGTCTTGATCTGGGCCAAGGCGACAAAACCCAGCTCCGCATTGCCTGTGGCGGTGAACTGGAATGCCTGGGCAATGGATTCACCCCGTACCAGTTTGGCTGTGAGTGATGGCAGCACTCCCAGCTGATGCATCACCTGCTGCGCTGCCAGTCCATAGGGGGCGGTCTTGGGATTGGCCAGGGCAAGATGATCGAAATCACCCTGTCTGAGAAACCCCTCAGCATCATTGAAAAGACCCGGTTTTACACTCCACAACACCAGCTTGCCCTTGGCGTAGATAAATCGAGTACCGGATACCGCCAAACCCTCCTCCTCGGCCTTGATCGGCCGTTGGGTGTCCGCCGCCAGGAACAGTTCGAAGGGAGCGCCATGCTCGATCTGGGAATAGAGTTTGCCGGTGGAGCCGTAGCTGATACGGGTGGTATGACCGCTGACCCGTTCAAACAAGGGAGCGATCTCGCGGCTGGCATCGATGAAGTTGGCCGCGACGGCGATCAACACCTCTTCGGCCTCCACTCGGGGCTGGGTGAACACAAGGAATGCAGCAAGGATGAAGTGGATTGTGACTTTCATGATGCCTATCTTTAACATGAACTCCATCATACAGTTAAGCTGAACAGGGTTGGTAAACACCAAATGAAATGTCTATTATGCAATCGGAGTGCCATGTATTATTCACCACAATTTCAATAAGATGAAGGGATTACACAGGATGTTGCATAGTGTGGTTCACAACATTTGTCACTACCCTCACAATGGGTATCTCCGGGCTGTCATTGTTGTTTGGCACCAATACCTATCCCCAGGAAAAGCGATCAAGATGGCAGTCCTCGGGGGGATATCATTTACTGATTCAAGGGAAGCCGCAGTGTGACCTCCAATCCCCCCTCCGGGTGATTTCGGGCACAGGCATCGCCACCATGAATCTTCATGGCGCGTCTGGCGATGGCCAGACCAAGGCCGAAACCACCACTATCACGCTCTCGTGCATCGGCGGTACGGGTGAAGGGATCGAACATCGACTCTAGTTGAGAATCATCGACCCCGGGACCCGCATCCTTCACTCGAATCAAGCAATTATTACTATCCCTAAGCAACGAAACCTGGATGCCTTTACCTGGTGGTGTATGACGGAGGGCGTTTCTGATGACATTCTCCACCGCCGAACGCAGTAACACACCGTCACCCACCAGGGTCACCGCTTCCCCGGCGTAGTTCACCTGTTTCTCCTCGGCCAGGGCCTCGAACTGGGCATCGGTCACCACCTTGGCGATCAACTCGTCCAAGCTCAGGCTGTTGCGTTCCAGGCCTGCCTGGCCAGACTCGAGACGCGCCAGGGATAGTAGTTCGGTAACCAGGCGTTCCAGCTCATCGGCCTCCTTTTCGATACGACTCAGGGCCTTTTTGCGGTCCTCCGCCCGCTCAGCCAGTTCCAGTGCCACCCGTAGCCGCGCCAGGGGTGAGCGCAGCTCGTGTGAGACATCCCGCACCAACTGGCGTTGACTCTGTAGCAGATCGTTGAGCCTTTCCGCCATCAGGTTGAAGTCGGCGCCCAAGGCGCTGATCTCATCCCTCCCCTTGAGTTCGACCCGACCGCTCAGGTCTCCCTCAGCCATACGCTGGGCCGCCTGCCTTAATGGGCGCACCTGACGGGTCAACACCCTCGCCAACAACAGGCTGACCACTGCGAAAATCAGCATCGCCAACAATCCACGGGTCCAGATCGGCATGCCGTGCAGCCTGCCGAGATCGATAACGGTGACAAGAAAGCGTTCAGGCACCACCTCGGGCAGTTCCACAGCTAGCATCAGGTGTCCTGGTCGAATGCGCTCCACCCCTGGGGTGATCTCCCGTGGCAGCAGATGTTTGAGATGGGGAGGTAGCGGGCGATGCATCAGCGACTCACCCTCCTTGTCGACCAGCACCAGCAGGTGTCTCTTGGATTGGCGGTGAAGCCAACGCTGCAACACCTTGTCTCCCCCGTCCTGCCACAACACCGCCGCCGTCTCCGCCTGGGCCTGCATCACCGCCTGCACCTGCTCGACCACCTCACCCCCGTAGTGGCGCTGGATCAGAAAGAAGGAGAGAGCCAGCAGCAGGCTCGCCAGCCAGAAAGAGAGAAAGATGCGCAGAAACAGACTCACTTAGCTCACCAGATATTGATAACCGGCTCCGCGCACCGTCTTGATGCGGGGGGAGCCGTCCGGCAAGGGCCCGAGTTTCTTACGGATCTGCGCCATGTGGGTCTCGATGCGGCGATCGTAGGCCTGCAATGCCCGCCCCAGGCCCTGCTTGGCCAGGATCTCCTTGGAGACCAGATCACCGGCATGTTCCAGCAACAACACCAGCAGATTGAACTCGGCGCCGGTCAGTTCCACATCCCGATCACCCACCCGCACCCGCCGGTTCTGCCTGTCGTAATCGAGATCGCCGACCCGCTGCTCTGTCTCCACTGTGGATTGCTCTAGCTTGCGGCGAAACAGATTACGCAACCGCGCCACCAGCACCCGGGGGCTACAGGGTTTGGCCACATAATCATCTGCCCCCAGCTCCAACCCGAGCACGGTATCGGTATCATCACCCCGGGCGGTCAACATCA
>NATW01000139.1 GCA_003094555.1 gamma proteobacterium symbiont of Ctena orbiculata | reverse complement strand
TTTGAGGATGGGCAGGTGGTATGGCAGGCATTAAACGACTATCGCAAATCAAAGCCGGTCAGTGGCAGGGAAGCGGATTTTGCCGATGCGCACATCATAAACAAATCTAAATCCATTGCGGGAAGGAAAAAACAACGATTTCAGGGTAGCTACACCTTCGATACAGCAGCGCTATCGCTACCGGGCGCCAAGGCACCAAGAGGATAGACAGCTTTCCCCCCCATCGGTACAATACCCGATCAACTATTTCGGGCGTACTCCTCGGTCGACGCGCCCGAAACCAACTGTTTTCTGCATACCCCGGGGCAGGCACTTCGTGACCTGCCCCTTTTTGCACGCCTGTAGTGGAGAGACTCTTGAGAAAACCCGCAATTCTGGTCCTGGAGGATGGCAGCCAGTTCAGGGGAGAAGCCATCGGTGCCGAGGGTGAGACCGTCGGCGAGGTGGTTTTCAATACCGCGATGACCGGCTATCAGGAGATTCTTACCGATCCCTCCTATCGCAAGCAGATCGTTACTCTGACCTATCCCCATATCGGTAACACCGGTATCAACCAGGAGGACGAGGAGTCGGCGCATATCCATGCCGCCGGCCTGGTGATCCGGGACCTGCCGCTGATCACCAGCAACTGGCGCTCCGAGGAGAGCCTGGAGCACTACCTGGAGCGTCACGGCATCCTGGCCATCGCCGGTATCGATACCCGCAAACTGACCCGCATCCTGCGGGAGAAAGGGGCGCAGAACGGAGCCATTATCGCGGGGGATAATCCCGATCCTGAAAAAGGTCTGGAGCTGGCCAAGGGATTCCCGGGGCTGAAGGGCATGGATTTGGCACAGGAGGTGACCACCCAGTCACCCTATGAGTGGGCTCAGTGCACCTGGACCCTTGAAGAGGGCCATCCCGAGGCGCCCCATCCCATCGAAGAGAAGCTGCCCTATCATGTGGTCGCCTACGACTACGGTATCAAACGCAACATCCTGCGCATGCTGGTCGATCGGGAGTGCCGGATCACGGTGGTACCGGCGCAGATGCCGGCGGAAGAGGTGCTGGCGATGCAGCCCGACGGGGTGTTCCTCTCCAACGGGCCTGGTGATCCAGAGCCCTGCGACTACGCCATTGATTCCATCCGCAAGATCGTCGATAGCGGACTGCCCATATTCGGGATCTGCCTGGGTCACCAGTTGCTGGCGCTGGCATCCGGCGCCAAGACCATGAAGATGAAGTTCGGCCACCACGGCGCCAACCATCCGGTCCAGGATCTGGAAAAAGGCACGGTCATGATCAGCAGCCAGAACCACGGCTTCGCGGTTGACGAGGAGAGCCTGCCCAAGCATCTCAGCGCCACCCATCGCTCCCTCTTCGACGGTACCCTGCAGGGCATCCATCGCAGTGACAGGCCCGCCTTCAGTTTCCAGGGTCATCCGGAAGCGAGTCCCGGGCCACATGACGTCGCACCGGTGTTCGATCACTTTATCGAATTGATGAAGATAAGAGATTCAAACCGCGAATAGACGCGAATAACCGCAAATGGACGCAAAAAAGATAGAAGTCCGCAAATGAACGCAAATAAACGCAAATGGATTTGTTATGAAAAGTCAGGGAGAGGCCCTTTCCAGGCGGGTCATTGGTTGCGGGTATGAAGTCAGTAATGAATTGGGTGCGGGATTTTTCGAGGCGGTATATGAGCAAGCGCTCTGCCTGGAACTCAAACAACAAGGCTTGGCTTTTGAAAGGCAGAAATCTTTAGAGGTCGGATACAAGGGCCATGTTGTGGGAAATTATGTTGCGGATATTGTTGTGGAGAACAATCTGTTGGTGGAACTCAAGGCCTTGTCGGCTCTGACCAAAGAACATGATGCACAGGTGATGAACTATCTCCGTGCAACAGGATTGAGAGTTGGGTTGTTACTCAATTTCGGTACACCTCGATTGGGTGTGCGCAGACTTGTATGGCGGCATGACGACGCTTCCATAATCTGATTTTTTTAATTTGCGTTCATTCGCGTTCATTTGCGGACTGAAATATTAAATGCCAAAACGTACAGACATACAAAGCATCATGATCATAGGCGCCGGGCCGATTGTTATCGGGCAGGCGTGTGAATTCGATTACTCCGGGGCCCAGGCCTGTAAGGCGTTGCGGGAGGAGGGGTTTCGGGTCATCCTGGTCAACTCCAATCCGGCGACCATCATGACCGATCCGGATATGGCGGATGCGATCTATATCGAGCCGATCACCTGGAAGACCCTGGAGCGGATCATCGAGAAGGAGCGCCCTGACGTCCTGCTGCCGACCATGGGCGGGCAGACCGCGCTCAACTCCGCCCTCGACCTGGTGCGCGAAGGGGTGCTGGAGAAGTATGGCGTTGAGATGATCGGCGCCTCGCGGGAGGCGATCGACAAGGCGGAGGATAGGGACCTGTTCCGTCAGGCGATGCGCAAGATCGGCCTCGACATGCCCCGTTCCGCCATTGCCCACAGTCTGGAAGAGGCGCAACAGGTGCAGGCCCAGATCGGCTATCCCACCATCATCCGACCCTCCTTCACCATGGGCGGCAGCGGCGGCGGCATCGCCTACAATCCGGATGAGTTCGTCGAGATCTGCGAACGCGGCCTCGATCTCTCGCCCACCAATGAACTGTTGATCGAGGAGTCGATCCTGGGCTGGAAAGAGTACGAGATGGAGGTGGTGCGGGACCGCAACGACAACTGCATCATCATCTGCTCCATCGAGAATCTGGATCCCATGGGTGTGCATACCGGCGACTCTATCACCGTGGCCCCTGCCCAGACCCTGACCGACAAGGAGTACCAGATCATGCGTGACGCCTCCCTGGCGGTGCTGCGCGAGATCGGTGTGGAAACCGGCGGTTCCAACGTCCAGTTCGCGATCAATCCGGAGAACGGACGGATGATCATCATCGAGATGAATCCCCGGGTCTCCCGCTCCTCTGCCCTGGCCTCCAAGGCGACCGGTTTCCCTATTGCCAAGGTGGCGGCCAAACTGGCGGTCGGCTACACCCTGGACGAACTGCAGAACGAGATCACCGGCGGCGCCACCCCCGCCTCATTCGAGCCCAGTATCGACTATGTGGTCACCAAGGTGCCCCGTTTTGCCTTCGAAAAGTTTCCCCTGGCCGACGACAGGCTGACAACACAGATGAAGTCGGTTGGCGAGGTGATGGCGATCGGCCGCACCTTTCAGGAGTCGTTGCAGAAGGCGTTGCGTGGCCTGGAGATCGGCAAGTATGGACTCAACGAGATCCTCGATCTCAACGAAGATGACGTGCGCGATACCCTGGTCAGGGAGATCCGCCTGCCCGGTCCCGAACGGCTCTGGTATGTGGCCGAGTGTTTTCGTTTCGGCATGAGTCTGGAAGAGATCTTCGATATCTGCGCCATCGATCCCTGGTTCCTGGTGCAGATCGAGGAGCTGGTGAATATAGAACGTGAGCTCTCCGGTCAGGGTCTGGAGGCGTTGGATGGGGAACGGTTGCGCTTTCTCAAACGCAAGGGGTTTGCCGATCGGCGCATCGCGGAGCTGGTGGACAGCAATGAGGCCCAGATACGCCGGCTGCGTCACGATGCAGGCATCCGCCCGGTGTTCAAACGGGTCGATACCTGCGCCGCCGAGTTTGCTACCAGTACCGCCTACATGTACTCCACCTATGAAGAGGAGTGCGAGGCCCAACCCTCGGAACGAAAGAAGATCATGGTCCTCGGTGGCGGACCCAACCGCATCGGCCAGGGTATCGAGTTCGACTACTGCTGTGTCCATGCCGCCTTCGCCATGCGCGACGACGGCTATGAGACGATCATGGTCAACTGCAATCCGGAGACCGTCTCCACCGATTACGACACCTCGGACCGGCTCTATTTCGAGCCCTTGACCCTGGAAGATGTACTCGAGGTGATCCACAAGGAGCAGCCAGCCGGTGTGATCGTACAGTACGGCGGTCAGACTCCACTCAAGCTGGCCAACGATCTGGAGGCGGCGGGTGCGCCGATCATCGGTACCAGTCCCGATTCCATCGATCTTGCCGAGGATCGGGAGCGCTTCCAGCAACTGGTGGAAAAGCTCAACCTCCGGCAGCCCCCCAACAGGACGGCGAGAGATACCGAGAGTGCGGTGCAACTGGCCGATGAGATAGGTTATCCCCTGGTGGTGCGCCCCTCCTATGTACTGGGCGGGCGGGCCATGGAGATTGTCTATAACGAGAGTGAACTGCGGCGCTACATGCGTGAGGCGGTGAGTGTCTCCAATGATTCACCGGTACTGCTGGACCGTTTTCTGGATGACGCCATCGAGGTCGATATCGATGCCATCAGCGACGGCCAGGATGTACTCATCGGCGGTATCATGGAACATATCGAACAGGCCGGCGTCCACTCAGGAGACTCAGCCTGCTCACTGCCTCCCTATACCCTGTCGGCCGCGGTCCAGGATCGGATGCGGGAGCAAATGCGTAAGATGGCCCTGGAGTTGAAGGTGGTCGGGCTGATGAATGCCCAGTTTGCCATCAAGGATGACATGATCTACCTGCTGGAGGTCAATCCCCGTGCCTCGCGTACGGTACCGTTCGTCTCCAAGGCCACCGGAGTACAGTTGGCAAAGGTCGCTGCCCGCTGCATGGCGGGGACATCCCTAAAGGAACAAGGCATCACAAAAGAGGTGATTCCGGAGAACTATTTCGTCAAAGAGGCGGTCTTTCCCTTTGTGAAGTTTCCCGGGGTGGATACCGTCCTCGGGCCTGAGATGAAATCCACCGGTGAAGTAATGGGGGTTGGCAGGACCTTCGGTGAGGCCTATAACAAGTCGATCATGGGTGCCGGCTCCGGCTTGCCACAAGGAGGCCGGGCTCTGCTGAGTGTGCGTCCGGCGGACAAGGTGAGGGCTGTACAGGTGGCCCAGGACCTGATCGATCTGGGTTTTACCCTGATGGCGACCGGTGGTACCTGCAGGGTGATTCAGGATGCCGGTCTGGAATGTGCGCGGATCAATAAAGTGATGGAGGGCAGGCCGCATATCGTCGACTCCATCAAGAATCGCGAAGTCAGCTTTATCGTGAATACCACAGAGGGTGCCCAGGCGATTGCCGACTCTGCGGAGATTCGGCGTACGGCGCTACAACACAAGGTCAGCTATACCACCACCATCTCCGGTGCCGAGGCAACCTGTCTGGCGTTGAAACAACTGGATGAATTGAACGTCAATCGACTTCAGGATCTCCATCAATAGATGGTTATTGGTAAGCAAACCGCGTATGGACGCCAAGCACCGCTAATTGTTTGTTGTTTTATTAAGTCCGCAAATGAACGCGAATAAACGCAAATTAAGAGTTGATTCTGGTTAATTCAGTGTTCCCAGAATTGAGAAACAACAGAGTATGAACTAGCCCTGTCCCATGCCTTTTTTATTATGCATTGAGTATGGTGTGATAACAGCAATTGAGTGATCCAACCTGCTATACAGGGTAGTTATAATCTCGAGTAAGCGATATTAAATTCATATGCGGGTTTATCGATATTTGCGTTAATTCGCATTTATTTGCGGATAAAGTCATAGTGTTTTTACTATTTCAGAAAAACAGGATTTAGAGGATAGATTGGATGAGCAAGGTACCGTTGACGGCCAAAGGCGCTGCTAAGTTGCAGGATGAGCTGAAGCAGTTGAAAACCATCGAGCGGCCGAAAGTCATCAAGGCGATTGCCGAGGCGAGAGCGCATGGCGATCTGAAGGAGAACGCGGAGTATCATGCCGCCCGTGATCAGCAGAGTTTCATCGAAGGCCGGATCAAGGATATCGAAGGCAAACTCTCCCATGCCCAGATCATCGATGTCACCAAACTGGATGCGGGTGGAAAGGTGGTTTTCGGTGCTACGGTGGTGGTGTTGGAACTGGACAATGATGAGGAGTTCACCTATCAGATCGTCGGTGATGACGAAGCCGATATCAAACATGGCCTGGTTTCGATCAGCTCGCCGATTGCACGTGCCTTGATCGGCAAGCAGGAGGGGGATGATGTATTCCTCGAGACCCCAGGCGGACCAAGGGAGTTCGAGATTCTGGAAATACGCTACGAGTGAAGTGAGTGTCGATGGTTCTGGTCTATTTAACGCAAAGATCGCAAAAGGGGAGACGCAATGGACGCCAAGTCAAAAAATGCTTTTTACCCAGGAGCGTTTCTGCCATAACACCCTTAGCGGGCTTTGCGTCTCCATTGTGTACTTTGCGTTATAAACCCAACCTGGTTTAAATAATAACCCTGTTTTTCTTCTTTTTCGGATTCGGCCGATAGAATATCGCCACCCGGCCGATGATCTGGATCAGTTCCGCCGATAGGCGTTCTACGATATCGCCGCTGAGTTGGATGCGATCCTCTTTGTCCGCGCCCGCCAGTTTGACCTTGATCAGTTCATGGGTGTTGAGGGTGGTGTCGATTTCGTTGAGCACCCCCTCACTGAGGCCGTGCTGCCCGACGATGACCACCGGTTTTAGGTCATGGGCGAGTTTTTTCAATGTACGGTTTTGCGCGGTAGTGAGCGGCATGACAGCTATCTTGTAGGGAATGGGGAGGCGGATTCTATATCTTTTCCCTCTAGAGTGGAACAGAACCGTTTAAAATGGGGAAACAAACCGCGAATGCACGCCAATCACTGCAAATGATCGCGAATATTGTGTAGGGTGCGGCTTGCCGCACCTTCAAATCCAATACACAGATCGTGCTAATGCATAACCGGCTGGTGCGGCGAGCCGCACCCTACGTACTCATTGTCATTACGTAAGACAAATATAATATTGGCGTATATTTGCGGTGATCTGCGTTCATATGCGGTTAAATGAATATGTTTATTGAGAATGGAACCTGTCAGAACTTTCAATCCATGCATTTTCCTATGAAATCGGCGTCAATTATCATCTAATCTGTAGGTTATGCAGTCGTTGAGGGCTCGGCAGTCTCATGAAACGCAGTAAAAGCAGTCGCCAATGGCTGGATCGTCATTTCAAAGACGAATATGTGAAGCAGGCGCAAAAGGCGGGATACCGTTCACGGGCTGCTTTTAAGTTACTGGAAATTCAACAAAAAGATAGAATTTTCAAGCCTGGGATGAAGGTTGTGGATCTGGGCGCCGCCCCTGGGGGCTGGTGTCAGGTGGCCAGGGAGCTGGTGGGGGAGAAGGGTCGTATCGTGGCGATGGACATACTCCCGATGGATCCCATAGCCGGTGTGGAGTTTATTCAGGGGGATTTTCGCGAGTCGCAACCCCTTGAAGCGCTTGAGAAATGTCTGGATGGAGAGGCTGTGGACCTTGTAATTTCAGATATGGCACCCAATGTAACAGGTGTAACGAGCGTTGATCAACCAAGGTCCATCTATCTTTGCGAGTTGGCCCACGACTTTGCCCGGGAAATGCTAAAGCCTGGAGGCTGCTTTGTCGTTAAGGTATTCCAAGGCGAGGGATTTGATGCCTTTTTGAAGGCGCTTCGGAGTGATTTTGAGCGGGTGGTAAGCCGTAAACCCAGCTCGTCACGGGCAAAAAGCCGTGAGGTCTATCTGGTAGCAGGGAACTTTAAGATGGTGTACCGTACCAACCAGTAAATCCAAAAAATCAGTAATTTGCACAGAAGTTTAAGGTTTTTTCAGGGTATCATTGATGGATTGGCCTGACTGGATGGGGTTAAGCGTACTCCCCCAAAATATCAATGCTGATCTGGGTGAATAGATCCCGCAAGATAATGGGATTAATACAAGAGGTTTTTTCATTTTGAACGACATGGCAAAAAATTTGATTCTCTGGGTAGTGATCGCCATTGTTTTGATGACGGTCTTCAATAACTTCTCAACTACCCAGCCGAAGTCCCAGCCGATGAGCTATTCCGAGTTCATCGTGAATGTGAAAGCGGGGCAGGTGAAAGAGGTCGAGTTCAGCGGCAGTGGGCGCGATATCACCGGATCGCTCACTTCCGGGCAGCGTTTCTCTACCTACAGCCCGGGTGACGATATGCTGGTTAGCGACCTGCTCAACAGTAATGTTGAGATCAAGGCTAACCCTCCAGAGAAACCCTCCCTGCTGATGAATATCCTGATCAACTGGTTCCCCCTGTTCGTACTCATCGGACTTTGGATATTCTTCATGCGTCAAATGCAGGGCGGCGGCGCAGGTCGTGGTGCCATGTCATTCGGTAAGAGCAAGGCGCGGATGTTGAGCGAAGACCAGGTCAAGGTGACCTTCAACGACGTGGCCGGTGTCGAAGAGGCGAAGGAAGAGGTCTCTGAGATGGTCGATTTCCTGCGTGACCCCTCCAAGTTTCAGAAACTTGGCGGCAAGATCCCCAAGGGGGTATTGATGGTCGGTTCCCCCGGCACCGGTAAGACCCTGCTCGCCAAGGCGATCGCCGGTGAGGCCAAGGTGCCCTTCTTCACCATCTCCGGATCTGATTTCGTAGAGATGTTCGTGGGTGTCGGCGCCTCCCGGGTACGCGACATGTTCGAGCAGGCCAAGAAACATGCCCCCTGCATTATCTTCATCGACGAGATCGATGCCGTGGGTCGGCATCGTGGCGCGGGACTCGGCGGCGGTCACGATGAGCGTGAGCAGACCCTGAATCAGCTGTTGGTGGAGATGGACGGCTTCGAGGGCAATGAAGGGGTTATCGTCATTGCCGCAACCAACCGTCCTGACGTGTTGGATCCCGCACTGCTGCGCCCAGGTCGATTCGATCGCCAGGTGGTGGTGCCCCTGCCCGATGTGCGTGGACGGGAACAGATTCTTAAAGTACATCTGCGCAAAGTGGCCGCATCCGAAGATGTGAAACCTGGCATTATCGCCCGTGGTACGCCCGGTTTCTCCGGTGCCGATCTGGCCAATCTGGTGAATGAAGCGGCCCTGTTTGCCGCCCGCGCCAACAAGGCCCTGGTCGGCATGGAGGAGATGGAGAAGGCGAAAGACAAGATCATGATGGGTACGGAGCGCCGTACCATGGTAATGAGCGAGGATGAGAAGAAGCTGACTGCTTACCATGAGTCTGGTCATGCCATCGTCGGACGCCTGGTGCCATCCCATGACCCTGTCTATAAAGTAAGCATAATACCCCGCGGCAGGGCTTTGGGCGTAACCATGTTTCTCCCTGAGGCCGATCGCTACAGCTACAGCAAGGAGCATCTTGAAAGCCAGATCTCCAGCCTGTTCGGTGGCCGTATCGCCGAGGAGTTGATCTTCGGTATCGACAAGGTCACTACCGGTGCCTCCAACGATATCAAGCGCGCCACTGATCTGGCACGCAACATGGTGACCAAATGGGGATTGTCGGAACGTCTCGGCCCACTCATGTACAGTGAGGAGGAAGAGGAGGTCTTTCTCGGTCGCTCGGTAACCCAGCACAAGAATGTATCGGATGATACCGCACATACCATCGACGAGGAGATTCGCAACTTTATTGACCGCAACTATGAGCGTGCGGAGAAGATTCTCAACGATAATATCGAGAAGCTTCATATCATGGCCAAGGCCCTGATAAAGTACGAGACCATCGATACGGAGCAGATCAACGATATCATGGAGGGCAAGACCCCAAGAGCACCCAAGGATTGGGATGAGAGCGATATCGGTTCCGATGATGATACCCGGCCATCCGGTGAGTCCCCCTCTTCGGATGATGTCTCCGGGACCATTGGCGGTCCTGCCGGTCAGCACTGATAAAGCGCATTATCATTGATTCTCGATTGTGCAGGAAAACCACTTGACCTGGGTACCCCCCAGGTCATGGGTATCCTCAACCTGACTCCCGACTCGTTTTCCGATGGTGGGCGTTTCCTGAATCCGGATCTGGGTTTAAAGCATGCCCTGGAAATGGTGCAGGAGGGTACGACCATCATCGATATCGGTGGAGAGTCGACCCGCCCTGGTGCGCAGCCTGTATCGGTCGAAGAGGAGCTGGACCGTGTCATTCCCATCATTGAAAGGCTTACACAGGCTGTTCCTGTACCGATTTCCATTGATACCAACAAACCTCTGGTGATGCGTGAGGCAGTCTCTGCCGGTGCCGGTATGATCAATGACATCATGGCCCTGCAGGAACCCGGTGCGCTGGAGGCGGCGGCCGAGGTGGGTGTGCCGGTCTGTATCATGCATATGCAGGGGGAACCGAGAACCATGCAGAATGCACCTCGGTATGAGAATGTGGTGGAAGAGGTGAAAACCTTTCTGCGCCAGCGTCTGGATGCGGGGGAGGCAGCTGGAATTGCGCGTCGCAATATGATCGTAGACCCGGGTTTTGGCTTCGGTAAGACACTTGCGCATAATCTTACCTTGTTGAAAGAGCTGCGGGCGTTGCACGAACTCGCAGCCCCGGTTCTGGTTGGGATATCAAGAAAATCGATGATCGGGTCGATAATTGGGGATCAGGCCGTTAACGAGCGACTCATGGGCAGTGTCGCGGCGGCCGTGATTGCCGTAATGGGAGGCGCCGCGATTGTCAGGGTCCACGATGTGCGTGAGACGGTTGATGCCCTCAAAGTGGTGGCAGCGGTCAGATCGGCCACATAGCGAGTGAGGATGATTCAGTGAGTCGGAAATATTTTGGAACAGATGGGGTGCGGGGGCGATTCGGTGAGGGGCCAATTACCCCTGAATTCGTCCTCAAGTTAGGCTGGGCCGTAGGCAAGGTACTGGGTACCGAGGACAAAAGCCGGGTGTTGATCGGAAAAGATACCCGCATCTCAGGCTATCTGCTGGAATCGGCCCTCGAGGCCGGACTGACGGCGGCAGGTGTCAATATCACCCTGTTGGGTCCCATGCCAACCCCGAGTGTTGCCTATCTGACCCGAACATTGCACGCCCAAGCTGGGGTCGTCATCAGTGCCTCCCATAATCCCTATCAGGACAATGGTATCAAGTTCTTCTCCGCCGAGGGCCTCAAACTCCCGGATGAGGTGGAGTCCGCGATCGAGGCGCAGATGGAGAAGCCGCTGCTGACGGTAGACTCATCCAACCTGGGTCGGGCAGAGAAGATGGCGGCGGAGGGGCGCTATATAGAATTCTGCAAGAGCACGATTCCCCTGAAGACCCGATTTAAAGGGTTGAAGATCGTGGTCGATTGCGCCAATGGCGCAACATACAACATTGCCCCCTATGTATTCGATGAGATGGGTGCCGATGTCATTGCAATCGGTAACCAACCCAATGGATTCAATATCAATGATGGCGTTGGATCGACCTATCCCGAGTATCTGAAGAAGGCAGTGCTGGAGCATGAAGCGGATCTGGGTGTTGCCCTGGATGGTGACGGCGATCGACTGATCATGGTCGATGACCGGGGCCAGGAGGTGGATGGTGATGAAATACTCTATATCATCGCCTGTTCCAGGATGAGACATGGTGTGCTCAAGGGTGCGGTTGTAGGCACCCTGATGAGCAATCTCGGACTGGAACATGCATTGCGGGATCATGGGGTGGTTTTTGAGCGCACCCAAGTGGGTGATCGCTACATCATGGAGCGTCTGACTGAAAAAGGCTGGGTGCTTGGGGGTGAACAATCCGGGCATATCATCTGTTTGGACCGTACCACCACGGGTGACGGAATCATCGCCGCCCTGCAGGTTTTGGAAGAGATGTACGCAACCAACAGCAGCTTGCGAGAGTTGTGTGCCGGGATGAGTAAATATCCTCAAAAACTGACGAATATCCATCTTGGCAGCAGAAACCCGCAAGAGATCATGGATTCTGAGCGGGTGAGACGGTCGGTCCGGGAAGCTGAAGTCGAAATGGGCAGCGGTGGGCGCGTCTTACTCCGGCCCTCTGGGACGGAACCGCTGATCCGGGTGATGGTGGAGGGCAGTGATGGGGCACAGGTTGATGACCTGTCAGGCCATATAGCCGCCACGGTGAAGGAGTTGGTCACCAGCTAGGACCGCACGCATTAGTGCCTTCAGGACCTGGTAAGAATGCGATATTCACCTGGTTTGGCACCGATTGAGATTGATTTAAATCCCATTGACCGTTAAGCTAGCGCGCTTTCTTTTGATCGCAGGAGTGAAGGCATGCGCAGACCATTGGTTGCCGGAAACTGGAAGATGAACGGTTCACTCGAGAGTGTCCGCAGCTTACTCGATGGCATCAAACAAGGTGTTGATGAGGTCAAGGCTGCGGAAGTGGCGGTTTGTCCGCCTGCTGTCTATATCCCCGAGGTGCAGAAACTGCTTTCTGGCAGCGCTATCGCTTGGGGCGGCCAGGATCTGTCTACAGAGTCCTCCGGCGCATTCACCGGTGAGGTGGCCGCGTCCATGTTCAACGATTTCGACTGCAAGTACGTGATTGTCGGGCACTCTGAACGCCGCACCTACCATGCAGAGAGCGATCAGTTGGTGGCAAAGAAATTTGCGGTGGCGCGGGCAGCGGGATTGATACCCATCCTCTGTATCGGCGAGACCCTGGAGGAGCGGGAGGCAGGCACCACCAATGAAGTGGTGGCACGTCAGCTGGATGCGGTTATAGCGCTTGAGGGTGTCGAGGCCTTGGCTGAAGGCGTCATCGCCTACGAGCCGGTCTGGGCCATTGGCACAGGTAAGACCGCAACCCCCGAGCAGGCACAGGAGGTGCATGCCTTCATTCGTGCCCGGGTGGCCGAGAAGAGTGGTGAGGTAGCGGAAGCGGTACGAATCCTCTATGGTGGCTCGATGAAACCGGGAAATGCCGCTGAACTGATCGGAAAGCCCGATATCGATGGGGGCTTGATTGGTGGAGCCTCCCTTAAGGCTGAGGATTTCCTGGGTATCTGCACCGCTGCGGATTGAAACAGTGTTAACAGGCACTAGGACTTAAGCAAATGCAAACAATATTGACCGTGTTTCATATCTTTCTGGCCGTTGGCCTGGTGGGATTGATCCTGATACAGCACGGGAAAGGCGCGGATATGGGGGCTGCCTTCGGCAGTGGGGCCTCGGGTACCGTTTTTGGTGCCAAGGGGTCGGCCTCGTTTCTCACCCGGACAACCGCCTTGCTGGCGACAGTTTTCTTCATCACCAGTATGGTGATGGCCTATTTCGCTTCCCAGAGAAACGAACAGGTGGGCGTCATGGAAGCTTTGGATCAGGCCCCGGGGGTTCAGGTGGAAGAGGTCCAACAGAGTGACATCCCACCGGTTCCGGTAGAGAGCGATATTCCTGCAATTGCCCCGGCGGCTGAACCAGCTGAGGCGGTGCCTGCGGTAGAAGCAGTGACACCTGTAGCAGAGCCGATGACCTCGGAGGAGGCGGGCAGTGCGACTGCAGAGGAGTCAACGGAGCAGGTCAGGGAGTAGGCCTGGCCAGGACGAGTTTTTGCCGATGTGGTGGAATTGGTAGACACGCTATCTTGAGGGGGTAGTGGCGAAAGCCGTGCCGGTTCAAATCCGGCCATCGGTACCAAAATTCAAGGCAGGACGATGTTTGGTATATAACAAACCAAGTTAATCGGAATACTAAAAAAAAGTATCGTAACTGCATGAATTAATTGAAGTATTTAATTTAGTTTCCACTTGACACGAGAATGTGGCTAAGGATAGACTGCTGACCTTCCCGGATGATTATCTAATTACACAACGACTAAACGACACGGGGGCGGCACTCTGATGCTCGAAAACTACTTACCCATCCTGATTTTTCTCTCAGTAGCCTTCGTGATGGGTGGTGCGGTTATCGGAATCGGTTTTCTATTGGGTACGCGCAAACCCGATGATGAAAAAAACTCTCCCTACGAATGCGGCTTTGAAGCGTTCGAGGATTCGCGCATGAAGTTCGATGTGCGTTACTACCTGGTTGCCATCCTGTTTATCATTTTCGATCTTGAGATCGCCTTTCTCTTCCCCTGGGCCGTGGTTTTGGATCAGATCGGCATGGTCGGTTTCATCGCCATGATGATTTTCCTCGCCATTCTTGTTATCGGCTTCATCTACGAATGGAAGAAGGGAGCCTTGGAATGGGAGTAATCAGCCCGGTATCTGGGGTATATTCATGTGCTTCTGGAGGTAGATAGTGGGAATTGAAGGTATTCTGGAGAAGGGTGTCATCACCACTTCTGCGGATAAGCTGATCAACTGGGCAAGGACCGGTTCGATGTGGCCGATGACGTTCGGCTTGGCTTGCTGCGCAGTGGAGATGATGCATGCCGCTGCCGCGCGCTATGACATGGACCGCTTCGGTATCGTTTTCCGTCCCAGTCCCCGCCAATCCGATGTGATGATCGTGGCGGGTACCCTGGTCAATAAAATGGCTCCCGCATTGCGTAAGGTCTACGATCAGATGGCAGAACCACGCTGGGTCATATCCATGGGCTCCTGCGCCAACGGAGGCGGTTACTACCACTACTCCTATTCGGTGGTAAGGGGATGCGATCGGGTGGTCCCGGTCGATGTCTATGTCCCAGGTTGTCCGCCAACCGCCGAGGCACTGCTGTATGGGGTACTCCAGCTGCAGGACAAGATTCGTCGTACCAGTACCATTGCACGCTAAGGTGGAGATGACATGAGCAGCAGTGCGCAAAACGGGATGCATGATCGTCTTGATCGGCTGGCCGAGGATCTTACCCAAGCGTTCACAGAGCTAGGCTGCAGTGTGGAACGTAGCTGTGGTGAGGTAACCCTGGTGGTGCCGGTGGAACACCTCAGCGATGTGGCCTTGCGTCTCAAGGATGACCAGCAGTTTGCATTTGAGCAGCTGATCGATGTCTGCGGCGTCGACTACTCTTCCTATGGCCAATCCGAATGGCAGACCGATAGCGCACCCAATAGCGGGTTCGGACGCGGTGTGACGCCACTTGGTGAGTTGGAATCGATGGAGTCGAGCCGCTATGCGGCGGTCTATCATCTGCTCTCCGTCAGCCATAACACACGCTTGAGGCTGCGGGTCTTCGTCGATACCGAACAGCCGATCCTGGCCTCGGTGGTGGCTGTGTGGTCAAGCGCAGACTGGTTTGAACGGGAGGCCTTCGATCTTTACGGTATCCTGTTCGAGGGGCATCCCGATCTGCGGCGTATTCTTACCGATTACGGTTTTATCGGGCACCCTTTCCGCAAGGACTTTCCGCTTATCGGCCAGGTTGAGATGCGCTACGATCCAAATCTGCAACGGGTCATCTATGAACCCGTGAGCATCGATCCACGCACCCTGGTGCCGCGGGTGACACGTGATGACAACCGCTATCTCAATGAGGTTAGCGCCACCCAGGACGCCAGCGATGCCTGAGATCCATAACTACACCCTGAATTTCGGACCCCAGCATCCGGCGGCCCACGGTGTTCTACGCCTGGTGCTGGAGATGGATGGCGAGGTGATCGAACGCGCCGATCCGCACATCGGGTTGCTGCATCGTGCTACTGAAAAATTGGCCGAGAGCAAACCCTATAACCAGAGCATTCCCTACATGGACCGTCTCGACTATGTGTCGATGATGTGTAACGAACACGGTTATGTCAGAGCGATAGAGAAACTGCTGGGGATAGATGTACCGATACGTGCGCAATATATCCGCACCTTGTTTGATGAGATCACGCGTATCCTCAATCACCTGATGTGGCTGGGTACCCATGCCCTCGATGTGGGGGCGATGACCGTTTTCCTGTATGCCTTTCGTGAACGTGAGGATCTGCTTGACTGCTATGAAGCAGTATCCGGCGCACGTATGCACGCGGCCTATTATCGGCCTGGTGGCGTCTATCGGGATCTGCCGGAGCAGATGCCCCAGTACCAGGCAAGCCAGTGGGTCACAGGACGCGACGTAGCGGTGCGGAATGAGAAACGGCAGGGCTCATTGCTCGACTTCATCGAAGATTTCAGCAACCGCTTTCCCGGATTGGTCGACGAGTATGAGACCCTGTTGACCGACAATCGCATCTGGAAACAGCGTACTGTCGGCATTGGTGTGGTCTCACCTGAGCGGGCGTTGCAGTTGGGTTTTACCGGTCCCATGTTACGCGGTTCAGGGGTGGCTTGGGATCTGCGTAAGAAACAGTCCTATGCGGCCTACGACAAGGTGGATTTCGATATCCCCGTGGGGAAGAACGGCGATTGTTATGATCGTTATCTGGTGCGGATCGAGGAGATGCGTCAATCCAATCGCATCATCAAACAGTGTATCGATTGGTTACGGGCAAACCCGGGTCCGGTGATGCTGGATGACAACAAGATAGTCGCACCCACCAGGACTGATATGAAAGAGGACATGGAGGGCCTGATCCACCACTTCAAGCTGTTTACCGAGGGCTATTGTCCTCCCGTAGGTGAGGCGTATGCCGCGGTAGAGGCCCCCAAGGGAGAGTTCGGGTGCTACATCATCTCCGATGGTGCCAATAAACCCTACCGGTTGAAGATACGCGCACCGGGATTTCCCCATCTTGCGGCCATGGATGAGATGGTCAAAGGTCATATGCTGGCCGACGTGGTGGCAATTATCGGCACCATGGATGTGGTGTTCGGCGAAATAGATCGTTAAGAAAGAGATTAGATGACGACAACAACTGTAAATGAGAATAGGGAGCTCTTCACCCCGGAAGTCAGGGAGGAGATAGACCGCTGGATAGCCAAATACCCACCGGAGTGGAAACAGTCCGCGGTGATGGGTGCACTGATGATCGTGCAAGAGGAGAACGGTGGTTGGCTCACCACCCCGTTGATGGATCAGGTTGCGATGTATCTGGAGATGCCGCCGATCGCGGTCTATGAAGTGGCGACCTTCTACTCCATGTATGAGCTGAAGCCGGTCGGTAAGCATAAGATCTGTGTCTGTACCAATGTCTCCTGTATGACCAATAAATCAGACCTTATTGTGGATCATCTTGAAAAGAAACTAGGCATCGGCTTCGGTGAAGTGACGGAAGACGGCCGCTTTTCACTCAAAGAGGTGGAGTGTCTCGGTGCCTGCGGTGGCGCACCGATGATGCAGATCGGTAGACAATATTATGAAAACCTGACCCCAGAGATCGTGGATGCGATCCTGGAAGGCCTGGAGTAGATCGGATGGCCAACGAAGTCTGTTTACGCACCCTGGATCTCGAACGCCCCTGGCTGCTTGAGCAGTATCAGAGTCGTGGCGGTTACGAGATGCTGAAAAAAATTCTCACTGAAAAGACCGCACCTGATTCGATTATCGAAGAGGTCAAGAAATCGGGATTGCGCGGACGTGGCGGTGCCGGCTTCCCGACCGGACTGAAATGGAGCTTCATCTCCCGCAATGCACCTGGGCAGAAATATGTGGTCTGTAACTCAGACGAGGGTGAACCCGGTACCTTCAAGGATCGGGATATTCTGCGCTATAACCCCCATCAACTGATCGAGGGGATGGTGATTGCCGGCTATGCCATCGGTGCCACCCGTGGCTACAACTATATCCGGGGTGAGTTCTGGGAACCCTACGAGCGCTTTGAACAGGCCCTGGAAGAGGCGCGAAAGGCCGGCTTTTTGGGTAATGATCTGCTCGGATCCGGATTTGACTTCGAACTGCACAGCCATCTCGGCGCGGGTGCCTACATCTGCGGCGAAGAGACGGCCCTGCTGGAGTCCATTGAAGGTAAAAAGGGACAACCCCGCTACAAACCGCCATTTCCGGCCCACTATGGTCTGTATGGCTGCCCCACCATTATCAACAATACCGAGAGCCTGGCATCGATACCGATGATCATGGAAAAGGGGGGTGAGTGGTTCTCCGATATCGGGGTGAAAAACAGCGGCGGTTCCAAACTCTTCTCCATCTCGGGCAACATCAACAATCCAGGTGTATTCGAGATCCCCATGGGTACCCCGTTCTCCGAACTGTTGCAGTTGGCGGGGGGTATGAAGGATGGGCGTAAGATCAAGGCGGTCATTCCCGGCGGGTCATCCGCACCGGTGATACCGGGCGAAGAGATGATGCAACTGAACATGGATTACGATTCCATCGCCGGTGCGGGTTCCATGCTCGGCTCCGGTGCCGTCATCGTCCTGGATGACAGCAACTGTATGGTCAAGGTTCTTGAGCGCATGTCCTATTTCTACCATGAAGAGTCGTGTGGCCAGTGCACACCCTGCCGGGAAGGTACAGGTTGGCTCTATCGGATTGTACATCGCATCGAAACCGGCCAGGGGCGACAGGAGGATCTGGATCTGCTGGATGATGTGGCGGACAAGATCAGTGGCAAAACCATCTGTGCCCTGGGAGATGCGGCGGCGATGCCGGTACAGGGAATGTTGCGCCATTTTCGACACGAATTTCAGCATCACATCGACCACAAGCGCTGCTTGGTCGGGGTTGGCTGAGGTCTTGAAGAGATAGAACACGAAGATGACAGATTCTACAGTCACCATTGAAGTAGACGGTCAAGCGCTGCAGGCAAAGGCCGGCACCATGCTCATCGAGGTCACCGATGCGGCAGGGATTCGTATACCGCGCTTCTGCTATCACAAGAAACTCTCTATTGCCGCCAACTGCCGGATGTGTCTGGTCGAGGTCGAGAAGGTGCCGAAACCCTTGCCGGCCTGCGCAACCCCTGTTTCAGACGGCATGAAGGTATTTACCCGCTCCCCGAAGGCATTGGCCGCACAGAAGGGGACCATGGAGTTTCTGCTTATCAACCATCCCCTGGATTGCCCGATCTGCGATCAGGGTGGCGAATGCGAACTGCAGGATGTGGCCATCGGTTATGGCCGGGATGTCTCACGCTATAACGAGGGCAAACGCGTGGTGGCGGATAAGAATATCGGCCCCTTGATTGCCACCGATATGACACGCTGCATCCACTGTACCCGTTGTGTCAGGTTTGGAGATGAGATCGCGGGAATCCGCGAGATGGGGGCCACCGGGCGCGGTGAACATATGGTCATAGGTACCTATATCGAGAAGAGCGTCGACTCCGAACTCTCCGGCAATGTCATCGACCTCTGTCCGGTGGGTGCGCTTACCTCCAAACCCTTCCGCTTCAATGCGCGGGCCTGGGAACTGACTCAAGTGGAGGCGGTGGCGCCCCACGACAGCCTGGGTTCGAACCTCAATCTGCACCTGCGTGGCAACCGGGTGATGCGGGTTCATCCCCGGGACAACGAATCGATCAATGAGACCTGGATCTCCGATCGTGACCGCTATAGTTATGAGGGACTCTACAGCAGCGACCGCCTGACTTCGCCGATGATCAAAAAGAGCGGTGAGTGGAAGGAGGTCAGCTGGGAGATGGCCCTGGAGATGGCCGCGGCCAGCCTGGGTGAGATCAACGAGGCCGATCAGATCGGCGCCCTGCTCTCACCGACTGCGACCCTGGAAGAGCTCTATCTGGCACAGAAGCTGATGCGAGGCATGGGCAGCGGCAATATCGACAGCCGCTTGCGCCAAGGGGATTTCCGTCTCGATGCGGACCTCAAACAGGTCAACTGGCTGGGCATGAAGATCAGTGAAGTCGATGCCATCGATGGTGTGCTCGTGGTGGGGGGTAACCTGCGCAAGGAACAGCCGATTCTGGCCCATCGACTGCGCAAGGCCGCATTGGCCGGTGCCAATGTCTTTTTTATATCACCCCAGCAGCTGCAACTGAACTACAGCGCCCGGCAATCCATATGCACGCCGGGTGAAATGATCCTGCACTTGGCGGCGGTTGCCAAAGCCGCTGGCGTGAAACAGGGCGGCACAGCTGCTGCATTGCTCGATTCGGCAACTGTGGATGAGTTTGCGAGGATGGCTGCCGAGGCGCTCAAGAACGGGGATAATACCACCGTGATGCTAGGCGCCATGGCCCGGTCACATCCCGATTTCTCCCTGTTGTATACACTTGCCTCCGGTCTTGCAGAGGCGACCGGCGCCAGGATCTCGATCGTTCCTGAATCCGCCAACAGCGTCGGTGCCCAGCTGGCCGGCGCCGTACCTCACTTGCAGGCAGGCGGCAGAGCGGCGGAGAGTGCCGGCCTGGACGCATCAAACATGCTCAAGCTGCCACGCAGAGGCTATCTGTTGCTGGGTGTTGAACCGGGTATGGATTTTTATAATGGCGCACTCTCTCAAACTGCGCTGCAGAGTGCTGACACGGTGGTTGCCCTGAGCGCATATCGCAGTCCGGAACTTGAAGCCTGCTGCGATATTCTGTTACCGATGGCTATCTTCAGCGAAACTTCCGGCACCTATGTGAATGCCGAGGGTGTCTGGCAACAGGGCCGGGGGGCGGTCCAGCCTCAGGGTGAGGCGCGACCCGGTTGGAAGATACTCCGTGTACTGGGCAATCTACTCAATCAACAGGGCTTCGACTATACCGATCCGAGTGAGATAGGTGATGAACTGCGCGCCCTGTGTGACGGTGTGTCATTGGATAACAAACCAGTTCAGGGTGAGGGGTTGGAGCTGAAGCTTGGCGTGGATGGTCTGCAGCGCGGTGGTGATACCCCACTCTATGCGACCGATCCGTTGGTGCGGCGTGCCGCAGCACTGCAGCAGACCAAGGATGCCGGAGAGGCGGTGATACGTCTGCATCCGAAAGAGGCCGAGCGTCAGGGATTAGGCTCTACTGAGAATGCTCTGATCAAGCAGAATGGCTACCAGGCAACACTTCCGGTGGCATTGGATGAGTCCATACCCGAAGGTTGTGTGTGGATCTCCACGGGACTGCAAAAGACCGCGATGCTCGGTCAACCCTTTGGTGAAGTGACAGTGGAGAAGGCATAACCGATGGAATTCTTTATCAGCCTTTGGGGATCCCTACCCACCGAACTGCAGTATCTGGTCTGGACCATGATCAAGATCATCACCATCGTCCTGCCACTGATGTTGATCGTGGCCTATTACACCTATGCCGAACGCAAGATCATCGGCTACATGCAGGTGCGCGTCGGCCCCAACCGGGTCGGCCCCAAGGGTTGGCTGCAGCCGATTGCGGATGCGGTCAAGCTGATGTTCAAAGAGATCGTGATCCCCAGCAAGGCCAACAAGCTGCTGTTCGTCATCGCGCCGGCGATAACCCTGGGACCGGCCTTGGCGGCCTGGGCGGTCTTTCCCTTCGATGAAAAGCTGGTGCTGGCCGATATCAATGCGGGACTGCTGTATATCCTGGCGCTGACCTCGGTCGGGGTCTATGGCGTGATTATCGCCGGATGGGCCTCAAATTCGAAATATGCCTTTCTCGGTGCAATGAGGTCGGCAGCGCAGATCGTATCCTATGAGATCGCCATGGGCTTCGCTCTGGTGGGGGTGTTGGTGGCAGCCGGCAGCCTCAACCTGGGTGATATCGTCAGGGCGCAGGAGGGGGGGTTATTCTCCTGGTTCTGGTTGCCACTATTGCCCCTGTTCGGTGTGTATGTGATATCCGGTGTGGCGGAAACCAATCGTGCCCCCTTCGATGTGGCTGAAGGCGAGTCGGAGATCGTCGCCGGTTTCCATGTGGAATACTCCGGCATGGTGTTCGCGGTCTTCTTCCTGGCTGAATATGCCAACATGATTTTGATCTCGGCCCTGACCGCGATCATGTTCATGGGTGGCTGGCTCTCTCCCTTCCACGGTTGGCCATTACTGGGTCCGCTGTTCGACTGGGTACCGGGCTTTTTCTGGCTGGTGATCAAGACTGCCTTTTTCATGTTTCTGTTTCTCTGGTTCCGTGCCACTTTTCCCCGCTACCGCTATGACCAGATCATGCGCCTGGGATGGAAAGTGTTCATTCCGATAACCATTGTCTGGATTGCTGTCGTAGGTCTCGCCGTGGTCTATCAAATGCCCTGGTGGTTCGACTGAGGAGCCCTGCTATGAAAGTGCTTTCAAACTATTTTAAGAGCCTTTTCCTGCTGGAGCTGTTTCGTGGCTTGAATGTGACGGGGCGCTATCTGTTCCGCAAAAAGTTCACCGTCATGTACCCTGAGGAGAAGGCGCCGGTCTCCCCCAGATTCCGTGGTCTTCACGCACTGCGGCGCTATCCCAGTGGTGAGGAGCGGTGTATCGCGTGTAAATTATGCGAGGCGACCTGCCCGGCTTTGGCCATCACCATTGAGGCAGAGCCGAGGGATGACGGTTCCCGGCGCACCACCCGTTACGACATAGATCTGTTCAAGTGCATCTACTGCGGTTACTGCCAGGAGGCTTGTCCGGTGGATGCCATTGTGGAGACCCGCATCTACGAATACCACTTCGAGAATCGCGGCGACAGTATTATGACCAAAGAGAAGCTACTCTCGGTGGGCGATAAGTATGAGGCGCAGATAGCCGCCGATATTGAAGCCCAGGCGAAGTATCGCTAATTGATAGGCAACCTTTGGAATAGATAAGGGAAGCAAAATAATGACACTTGAATTGCTGATTTTCTACGCCCTGTCCGCAGTGATCATCGTTGCCGCAACGATGGTGGTGACCCGGCGTAATCCTGTACATTCAGCCCTGTTTTTGATTCTTGCCTTTTTCGCCTGTAGTGGTATCTGGCTGCTCGCGGAAGCGGAGTTTCTCGCCATCGTCCTGGTGTTGGTCTATGTGGGAGCAGTCATGGTGCTGTTTCTCTTCGTCCTGATGATGCTGGATATCGACCTTGCTGTGTTACGTGCCGGATTCATCAAGATGTTGCCGCTGGGTGTGATCATGGCTATCGCAATGGCCGCTGAATTGATCCTCATTGTCGGCCCTGACAATTTCGGCCTGGAGCAGTATGCCGCCCCGGCCAGGCATGCTGCGGATTACAGTAATACGCAAGAGCTCGGTAGCGTACTCTACACCGTCTATATGTACCCATTCGAGATTGCCGCGGTGATCCTGTTGGTCGCCATTATCGCCGCAATCGGCCTGACCATGCGCAAGCGCCCGGACAACAAGTATCTCGATCCGGCCACTCAGGTGGTGATCAAGCGTGACGATCGGGTGCGCATGGTATCCATGGATGCCGAGAAAGGATGACACAGAGATGATTGCACTATCTGACTACCTGATACTCGGCGCAATCCTCTTCGCAATCAGCGTTGCGGGGATCTTCATCAATCGCAAGAATGTGATTATTTTATTGATGTGCGTGGAGCTGATGTTGCTCGCGGTGAACATCAATTTTATCGCCTTTTCCCATTTTCTCGGTGATACCGCGGGACAGGTCTTTGTCTTCTTTATTCTGACTGTTGCCGCGGCCGAGGCCGCCATCGGCCTGGCCATCCTGGTGGTGCTGTTCCGCAGCAAGCGCAGCATCAACGTCGAGGATATGGATGTATTGAAAGGGTAAGAATTTATGAGTCCGCAAATGAACGCTAATGGTTTTTTGCAGTTCATTTTCGAGCTTGGGGTTAATAGATAACGATTTTGAATATTAGGTACAGCCTGTCGGTGGATGATATGACGGATGCATTCAAGATATTTGCGTTCATTTGCGTTCATTTGCGGACATATTAAAAGAAACGGTTATGGAAAATATCTATCTGACAATCGTGCTTGCACCCTTGGTGGGCGCTATCATAGCCGGCTTTTTCGGTGGCGCCATCGGGCGCAGCTGGTCTCACTGGGTGACGAGCAGCGGGGTGGGTATCTCGACCCTGCTCTCCCTGTATGTGCTCAAGGGTTTCATGTTCGACAATGCGCAGGTCTTTAACGGATCCGTCTATACCTGGATGGTAAGTGACGGCATCAACATGGAAGTGGGCTTCCTGGTGGATCAGTTGACCGCGGTGATGATCAGCGTGGTGACCTTCGTCTCCTTCTGTGTGCATATCTATACCATCGGTTACATGGCCGATGATGAACACAACTGGCCCAAAACCAGCCTCGCTGGGCGCAATTCCTATCAGCGCTTCTTCAGTTATATCTCCCTGTTTACCTTCTCCATGCTGATGCTGGTGATGTCCAACAACTTTCTCCAGCTCTTCTTCGGCTGGGAGGCGGTGGGCCTGGTCTCCTATCTGCTGATCGGTTTCTGGTCGGTGCGGCCGACGGCGATCTTCGCCAATCTGAAGGCCTTTTTGGTCAACCGGGTGGGTGACTTCGGCTTCATCCTCGGTATCGCCGCGATCGCCATGTACACCAATAGCCTCGACTACGCCGAGGTGTTTGCCAAGGCGCCGGGACTGGCCGATACCCAGATCCAGATCTGGGGCGACAGCAACTGGTCGCTGATGTCGGTGATCGGCATTCTGCTGTTCATCGGCGCCATGGGCAAGTCGGCCCAGGTGCCATTGCACGTCTGGCTGCCCGACTCCATGGAGGGTCCCACCCCCATCTCCGCCCTGATCCATGCCGCGACCATGGTCACCGCCGGTATCTTCATGGTGGCACGTATGTCGCCCCTGTATGAACTATCGGAGACGGCCCTTAGCTTCGTCCTGGTGATTGGTGCCACCACTGCCTTCTTCACCGGCCTGATCGGCATCGTGCAGAACGACATAAAGCGGGTGGTGGCCTATTCGACCCTGTCGCAACTCGGCTACATGATGGTCGCCCTGGGCGCCTCGGCCTACGCCGCCGGCATCTTTCATCTGATGACCCACGCCTTCTTCAAGGCGCTGCTGTTCCTGGCCGCCGGTTCGGTGATCATCGGCATGCACCATGATCAGGACATCCGCAACATGGGCGGGGTGCGTAAATATATGCCGGTCACCTACTGGACCTCCTTGCTGGGCTCCCTGGCGCTGATCGGCTTTCCCTTCTTTTCCGGTTTCTTCTCCAAGGACGCCATCATCGAGGCGGTGCACCACTCCACCATCGGTGGTTCGACCTATGCCTATGTGCTGGTGCTGGCCGGTGTCTTTGTCACCGCCCTCTACAGTTTCCGCATGTTCTTTCTGGTCTTCCATGGGGAGGGCCCCAGGGACGAGCACGCCAAGGCGCATCTGCACGAATCGCCCAAGGTGGTGACAATACCGCTGATCCTGCTGGCGATTCCCTCGGTGATCCTCGGCTACCTGACCATCGATTCGATGCTGTTTGGCGACTGGTTCAAGGATGTGCTCTATGTCCTGCCCGAGCACGATACCCTGGCGGCCGTACAGGCGGTGGTGCATAGCGGCAATGGCATGCTGGCGCATACCTATGCGAGCCCTGCATTCTATCTGGCCATGGCCGGCCTGGGTTTGGCCTTCTACATCTACATGATAAACCCGTCCATCGCCGACAAGGTCAAATCGGTCGCTTCACCGATCTATACCCTGCTGGATAAGAAGTACTGGTTCGACGAGGCCTACCAGGCAGTCTTCGCCGCCGGTAGCCGTGGGCTGGGCAAGTTTCTCTGGTTGGTGGGTGATCGTGGCCTGATCGACGGGCTGGCGGTCAACGGTTCCGCCTACTCGGTGGGTTGGATCGCTTCGGTGGTGCGCCATCTGCAGAGCGGCTACCTCTACCACTACGCCATTGCCATGATTCTGGGTCTGCTGTTGCTGCTGACCTGGTTCGTGTTTATCTAAAGGTACACTAGCATGATTGCCGATTGGCCCATCTTAACGCTTACGGTCTGGCTTCCGATCATCGGGGGTCTCATGGTGCTTGCCAGTGGTGACCGTGAGACGAATGCCACCAAGTGGACCGCCCTGATCGTCGCCATCCTGACCTTCATCGTCAGTCTGCCGCTCTGGTTCGCCTTCGACAGTTCCACCTCGGCGATGCAGTTTGTGGAACGGGTTCCCTGGGTACCGAGCTTCGATATCGAGTACTACATGGGTGTGGACGGTATCTCCATGCCGCTGATCATCCTCACCACCTTCATCACCCCATTGGTGGTGATCGCCGGTTGGGAGGTGATCAAGTACCGTCCTTCCCAATATATGGCCGCCTTCCTGATTATGGAGGGGGTGATGGTCGGTGTCTTCTCGGCCCTGGATGCGATGCTCTTCTATGTCTTCTGGGAGGCGATGCTGATTCCGATGTTTCTCATCATCGGGGTCTGGGGGGGAGCGAACCGGGTCTACGCCACCATCAAGTTCTTCCTCTATACTTTCCTTGGCTCGGTGTTCATGCTGGTCGCCCTGATCTACATGTACTTCCAGTCAGGCAACTTCGATATCCTCGGTTTCCACACCCTCAAACTCGATCTGACCGAGCAGATACTGATCTTCATCGCCTTCCTCCTGGCGTTTGCGGTCAAGGTGCCCATGTGGCCGGTGCACACCTGGTTGCCGGATGCCCATGTGGAGGCCCCCACAGGCGGTTCGGTTATCCTGGCGGCGATCATGCTGAAGATCGGCGGATACGGTTTTCTGCGTTTCAGCCTGCCGATTACACCTGACGCCAGCCATACCCTGGATTGGCTGATCATCGGCATGTCCCTGATCGCGGTGGTCTATATCGGCTTTGTCGCCCTGATCCAGCAGGATATGAAGAAACTGATCGCCTACTCATCGATTGCCCACATGGGCTTCGTCACCCTGGGCTTTTTCATCGTCTTCATCATCAGCCAGAACAACGCCGGCAGCGGCGCGGCCCTGGGTATGGAAGGGGGCATGGTGCAGATGATCTCCCACGGTTTTATCTCGGCAGCCCTGTTCCTCTGTGTCGGGGTGCTCTATGACCGGCTGCATAGTCGTGAGATCAAGGATTATGGCGGGGTGGTGAATACCATGCCCGTATTCGGCGCCTTCATGGTCTTCTTCGCCATGGCCAACGCGGGCCTGCCCGGGACCTCAGGTTTCGTCGGCGAGTTTATGGTCATCCTGGCCAGTTTCCGCGCCGATTTCTGGTATGCCTTCCTCGCGGCCACCACCCTGATCATTGGCGCAGCCTATACCCTGTGGATGGTCAAACGGGTGGTCTTCGGCGATGTCGCCAACGAAGGCGTGGCGGCGCTGGAGGATATAAACCAACGTGAATATATCGTGCTGGGCACGCTGGCGGCGGCGGTGCTGCTGCTGGGTCTGTGGCCGGCACCCCTGGTTGAGGTAATGGATGCCTCCGTCAACAATCTGCTGCAGCATATTGCAGTGTCGAAACTTTAACTGACGGAGCCCGACTCGGTAGCGATCAAATGCAATTCGATTCAACACAACTGATCCCGGTCCTGCCGGAAATCTCCCTGCTGACCCTGGCCTGCGTGGTGCTGGTGGTAGACCTGTTCATTCGCGATTCGCAGCGTATCGTCAGTTACGGTATCGCCCAGGTCGGCCTGCTTCTCACCGCCGTCGTTACCCTGGCTGTCTCCCAACCCAGTGCACAGATAGTCTTCGACGGCAGTTATATTCGTGACCCGATGAGCGACCTGTTGAAACTGGGGATCCTGGTCGTCAGTTTTCTCGCCTTTCTGTATGCCAAGGACTATCTGCGCGACCGGGATCTGTTCAAGGGTGAGTTCTATACCCTGGGCCTGTTCGCGGTACTGGGTATGATGATCATGACCTCCGCCAACAGCTTCCTGACCATCTACCTGGGGCTCGAGCTGCTGGCGCTCTGTCTCTATGCCCTGGTGGCCTTCAACAGGAACTCACCCCAGGGGGCCGAGGCGGCCATGAAATATTTTGTCCTCGGCGCACTCGCTTCCGGCATGCTGCTGTATGGTATCTCCATGATCTATGGTGCCACCGGTACGCTACGCTTCGATGAGCTGGCGCAAGTGGTGGATAAGGGCGATATGAACCAACTGGTGATGGTGTTCGGTATCGTCTTCCTGGTAATCGGCCTGGCCTTCAAGCTGGGTGCGGTACCCTTTCATATGTGGGTGCCCGATGTCTATCATGGTGCCCCAACGGCGGTTACCCTGTTTATCGGCAGCGCACCGAAGATTGCCGCATTCGCCCTGGCCATGCGCCTGTTGGTGGATGGGTTGGCCGAGCTTCACGGCGGTTGGGAGGGTTGGCAGGGGATGTTGATCATCCTGGCGGTACTCTCAATGGCCATCGGTAACCTGATCGCCATTGCCCAGACCAACATCAAACGCATGTTGGCCTATTCCACTATTTCCCACGTGGGTTTTATCCTGCTCGGTATCCTGGCTGGCACCAAAGAGGGGTATACCGCGGCGATGTTCTATACCCTGGTCTATGCGCTGATGTCTGCGGGTGGTTTCGGGGTGGTAATCGCCCTCAGCCGCAAGGGCTTCGAGGCCGAAAACCTGGATGACTTCAAAGGACTCAATCAGCGCAACCCCTGGTTTGCCGGCATGATGCTGTTGCTGATGTTCTCCATGGCCGGGGTGCCACCCACGGTCGGTTTCTTCGCCAAGCTGTTTGTGCTCGACGCTGTAGTCTCGGTGAGCCTGACCTGGCTGGCACTGGTGGGTGTCTTCTTCTCCATCATCGGTGCCTTCTATTACATCCGTGTGATAAAGCTGATCTACTTCGACCAGCCAGTGGATGATTCGCCCTTGACGATGGGCGTGGATACCCAGGTGGTACTGTCGCTGAATGGCCTGGCAATGCTGATTCTCGGCCTGTTCCCCGCCGGTTTACTCTCACTCTGCAGCAGTGCTATCGGCAACTGAGATTTGTGCCGGAAAGGACTTGTCATCTGGCTGTAAGACGGGTAGTATGCCCCCTCCTTGATGCGGGGTGGAGCAGTCTGGTAGCTCGTCGGGCTCATAACCCGAAGGTCGTTGGTTCAAATCCAGCCCCCGCTACCACATAAAAATAGGAAAGCCAGGCACCAGCGGGCGCCTGGCTTTTTTATTTCTTTCGAACCCATCTCAATTGCCTAGCTTTGACCCATCTAGTCTTCAGCAAACTCGACCAAGTCACCGACCGGGCGCTTAAACAGCTTGCTACGTCTACTCTAGTGTCTGGCCTTTTGTGGAACAGGGTATTGCCGCGCGGTTCCGTCTTCCTAGGGTTTAATATCCAGGATTGATGAACGGCCGTGAACTATATCAAAAACAACAATACGATCGTTGTTGGTGTCAGCGATGTAGAGTCTACCCTCATGTAAAGCCAATCCCCCCGGCTCGTTTAGCTGGAGTTGACCGTCCACAGTACTCAAGAAACCTGGTTTGCCGTCTCCTATTATCGATTTCAATAGTGATGACTCAAGATCAAGCTTTTTGATTTTGTGGTTATAGGTGTCGGCCAGGTAGATGGATGCTGTGTCATCAACCGATATGCCGAGTACATGCTGTAGCTTTGCACTCTCCAGGACGCCATCCCGATCGCCAAAATCGAATAATCCGGTGCCTACCAGTGTTTCAACCATTTCATCCTGCAGATTGATCCGCCGAACTGACGAGGCCTCTGAGTCTGCAATATATAACCAATTACCATGAATACTTAATCCGCTCGGTTGGCTGAAAGTGGCCTGATCCGCTTCACCATCGACGATTCCTTCACGTCCCGAACCGGCGTAGTTGCCAAGTTGTTTGCTGTTGATGTTGTAGACCCAGATCTGGTGGCTGCCGGCCATCGCGATGAACAATCTGTCATCCAAAAGTGCGAGTGCCCAAGGTGAGGCCATGCCGATTGATGTAGCATGATATTGACCACTGCGTTTACGCTCCAGTGAGCCATTGCCTGCGATGGTGTCGACGGTTTTTTTATTCAGGTCAATCAGTCTGAGCAGGTGATTGCCAGTGTCCGCTATATAGATG
>NATW01000138.1 GCA_003094555.1 gamma proteobacterium symbiont of Ctena orbiculata | reverse complement strand
ATCGATCATCATCCCAACCCGGAATGGTGGAGAGTTGTTACGGCAATGCTTTGAGAGCATTAGAAACAAGACCCGATATAAGAATATCGAGTTTATTGTGGTCGATAATCAAAGCGATGATCAGCAGACCCTCGACTATCTCACAGTGTTGGATAGTCAGGACCATATCAAGGTTTTGCGCTACGACCACCCCTTCAATTTTTCCGCGATCAACAACTTTGCCATCAAACATGCGAGTGGAGAAATGCTCTGCTTCATGAATGACGATATCGAAGTGATTGCCCCCGGTTGGTTGGGAGAGATGGTCAGTCACGCTGCCAGGCCCGAGATCGGCGCGGTCGGCGCCAGACTCTGGTATCCGGATGATCGGCTACAGCATGGTGGGGTGGTTTTAGGTCTTGGTGGTGTGGCCGGTCACGCCATGAAATATTCCACAAAAGAGAACAAAGGTTACATGGGACGTTCCGTGTTGATTCAGAACTATACCGCCGTGACCGCCGCCTGCCTGTTATTGCGTCGAGAGGTGTTTGAAGCCGTGGACGGCTTTGATAGCGAACATCTCGCGGTTGCCTTCAATGATGTGGATCTTTGTATTCGGATATACAAGGCAGGTTATTACAATCTCTGGACACCATACGCGGAACTGTATCACCATGAATCCGCTTCCCGCGGGGCTGAGGATACACCGGAAAAGCAACTGCGTTTCAGTGGTGAAGCTGAGTATATGTTGAATAAATATGGGCCCCTTTTAGAGCGTGATCCGGCCTACAATCCCAACCTGACACGCTGTGGAGAGGATTTTTCACTAAATTGGAAGGGAGTCGATGACGAGGATGAAGATGTCTGATAAAGATACAGAATTTACAGAGTTTACTGCCGTGGCAGAGCGTTTCATCGCCTTGGCCAACGAGATCAAGAGTGAAGGTAAACCGCTGGCATTGGTGAATGCGGCCTTGATGTCGGCATCGGCAACATACAGCACCTATGTGACTGCGGGTAATCAGGGTTATTTGAAACCTGGTGGAGTTGATCGCCTGGTTGATACCTATCGTGCACAGTTGGCCAATATACAGGATATCAAGCGCAAGGCAGCGGAAACCAGCGTTAAAAAAGCGAGTAAGGATAACTGAGCATCAATAGTAACGGCATGAAACTTGTTATCTCCATCGTCTACTATGATAGTGGGCTGCCTACCCTGAGAGAGACGCTTGTCAGCATAGTCAAGTCCCTTGATTATGCTGCTTCAAGTCAGAAGGATCTGAGGGCGAAAGTGGTGATCGTGGATAATGGCGGGATCCTAACCCAAGTCAGACAGATGGTATCCGAAGTGTTCGCCGATAGCCCCCATGAGTGGATGGTACTCGGGACTGGTGGCAATATCGGCTATGGTGCGGCCCACAATCTGGTTATCCTGAATGAGCAGAGCGATTATCATCTGGTCATCAACCCGGATGTGGAAGTACTCGAAGATGCGTTCTCGAAAGCCATCGATTATATGCATCACAATCCCAATATCGGATTGCTTTCCCCCTATTCCGAAGACCCGGAAGGCTACAAACAGTATTTGTGTAAGCGTTACCCTGCGGTACTCGATCTGTTTTTGCGCGGTTTTGCCCCGCGATTCGTAAAGCGTTATTTCGCCGGTCGACTGCAAGAGTATGAGATGCGCTACGATCTACAGGGGAGAACCCTGAGTAAGGAGGTTATGGCCAGTGGCTGTTTTATGTTTGTACGGCATAACGTGTTGGTCAATGTAAAAGGCTTTTCTCCGGATTTTTTTGTCTACTTCGAGGATTTCGATCTGTCGATCAGAATAGGCAAGCGCTCCACAATCGCCTATGTACCGGATGTGCGTATTGTCCATGGAGGGGGTAACGCCTCGAAAAAGGGAATCAAGCATATTCTCATGTTTGCCAAGTCGGCGTTTGTGTTTTATCACAAGCACGGTTGGCGTTGGGCTTGAGTAAGTCGGTTTTTATAATTAACGAAACACGTTTATCCTCCGACCTGGGCGTATGACCTGCTAAAGCCCGCCTGTCTAGTAGCTCCGGCCATACCATGCATAGGCCGTGTTGTTATTGAAATATGGGAGTGATCGGATAAATGATATCCTGTCCGCTATGGTGAGCTGCTCATGAGCGCCAGAGATAATGAACTGACACGCGGTGGTCTGCTGGCCAAGAATGTTGTCTGGAACTTGTTCAGTATCGTTGTACCTTTTCTTGTCGCTATCATTACCATCCCGATCCTGATAGATGCCATTGGCAAGGATCGTTTTGGGCTGTTGGCGATCAGTTGGATGTTTGTCGGCTATTTCAGTCTGTTTGATTTTGGCCTTGGGCGTGCCTTGACGGTTTTGGTTGCGAAGTGTCTGGGTGAGCAGCAGTATGCCAAGATACCCGGCCTGATATGGACTGCAATGACCTTGATGGCTGTTCTGGGCGTGATCGGTTTCGCTATCATTTTCTGGCTCACACCTTGGCTGGTTGGCTCTGTACTGGAGGTGCCGCTCGAGCTACAGCAAGAGACGAGAAAGGCCTTCTACCTGCTTTCCCTATCCATTCCATTCGTCATCATTACGGTAGGCCTGCGTGGAGTAATTGCAGCATATCAACGTTTCAAACTGCTCACGGCCATTCGCATACCCATGGGTATCTTTACCTTTGTCGGTCCGGTTGCCGTTTTACCATTCTCCACCAGTCTTTATCCCATAGTGGCGGTATTGGTTGCAGGTCGTTTTGTCGCTGTTTTGGCTCACATGCTGTTGATGTTTCGAGTCGCGCCGGAAGTGCGCCAATCCTATCGATGGGATACAAGCCAATTACGCCCCCTGTTCGGCTTCGGCGGTTGGATGACTGTGAGTAATATCGTTGTACCGCTGATGGTGTCTATGGATCGTTTTGTCATCGGTGCGGTACTGTCGGTAACCGCCGTGGCCTTTTATACGACAGCCTATGAAATCGTATTCCGGTTAATGGTCATACCCACTGCCTTCGTGGCGGTTTTGCTACCTGCCCAATCGACTACCCTGGCGATCGAACAGGGCGAAGATCGCAGGTATTCCGCAGAACTGTTCAACAAAGGGCTTAACTACATCTTTATTACCTTGTTTCCTCTACTGCTGGTGATTTCGGTCTTCTCATTCGATGGCCTGAAACTGTGGGTCGGCGCTGAGTTTGCAAGCAACGGCTATCAGGTGATGCAGTGGCTGGCAGTCGGGGTTCTCTTCTATGGGCTCTCTCTGGTGCCTTTTTCCCTGGTGCAGTCCGCAGGCCATCCTGACTGGTCTGCCAAGCTGCATCTACTGGAACTGCCGATCTATCTTGCTGGGCTTTGGTGGGCCTTGTCACA
>NATW01000137.1 GCA_003094555.1 gamma proteobacterium symbiont of Ctena orbiculata | reverse complement strand
ACCACCAAGACCTAAAACCACCCCACCATGCTGTAGCCGATCATCCGGATACCAGAGTCTGGCGCCGACCGCGCCGATCTCGGGCCTGGCAGCGTGACTGACCATCTCTCCCAACCAACCGGGGGCAATCACTTCGATATCGTCATTCATGAAGCAGATCATTTCTCCACTCGCATGTTTGATGGCGAAGTTGTTGATCGCGGAAAAATTGAAGGGATGGTCGTAGCGCAAAACCTTGATATGGTCCTGACCATCCAACACTGTGAGATAGTCGAGGGTCTGCTGATCATCGCTTTGATTATCGACCACAATAAACTCGATATTCTTATATCGGGTCTTGTTTCTAATGCTCTCAAAGCATTGCCGTAACAACTCTCCACCATTGCGGGTTGGGATGATGATCGATACCTGAGGTTGAGGATCTGGTATTGGATAACGCACCCGTATCATGCCATCGATAAGGTCAGATTCCGTCACCTCCGCCGCTTGACCACGAACCTCAAGATCATCCTCGATTGCATGTATGGCCGCATTCATGGCATAGGATTTCGCCTCACCACCGGAAGCGGTACTTTCCGGTATCGCCCGCCAATGATAGAGAATCCATGGGATATGGCGCACCTGCCAGCGCGGCTCAACCTCCCGTAAGCAGCGCAACGCCAGGTCGTAATCCTGCGCACCTTCAAAACCTTCCCGCATACCACCCACACGTTCAACCAGGGAGCGTCGATAGACACCGAAATGGCAGATCATGTTATGTGATCGCATCAGGTCCGGGTTGAAATCCGGTTTGAAGTAGTGGTCGAATCGCACCTCTTCACTGTTCAACTTATCTTCATCGGAATAGATGATCTGTGCGTCCGGATTGAGCACAACCTCCTGGGCCACAAAATAGAGCGCAAAGGGTGCCAGCTGGTCATCATGGTCCATCAAGCCGACAAAGTCGCCACTTGCCAGCTGCAACGCCGAATTCGTTGCATTTGAGATGTGTCCATTCTCCTCCCGGTAGGTAACCTTGATGCGTTTGAAACGGCGCGTATACTCTTCCAGCACCCGCTTTATATGGGGTCGTGTGGAGGCATCGTCAGCAATACACAACTCCCATGCCTCATAGGATTGCTCAAGCACTGAGTCGATGGCAGCGCGAAGCCAATACTCATCCACATCGTACACCGGCATTATGATCGAGATCAGTGGACTGTCCGGGTGTTCATTGAGCTCCTCAACCATCTCAATCGTCGGCACACCAACAGGCTCTACATCCCTAATCCACAATGAATAGTCATAGGTTGGAGACGCCTCGGTATTCAGATGCTCGCGTATTGCCGACAATCCACCTTTTTTCCAGAGCCGAACCGCTTCCTGACCCCATTCACGCACTATGCGGGGATCACTCTTAACCTTCTTCAACTCGGGTGCAAATCTGCGTAACAGCTGCACCGGCTTGGTCAAAGCCATATAGCCACGCCAACCCCGGCTGTTCACAACATCGCGTAGATTCTGCTTAGCGTGCTTGAGGTCATTTTTATGCAAAAACAGTTCATGGTTGAGGGAGCGGTTACTCCTCTCCATGTTGCGTAATTGATTCTCCAGGTCACTTCTACGCCGGTTCTCTTCTGCTAGTGCCCGGTGTGCTTGCTGGACCTCCTGTACCGCATTTTCGATACTCGCTCTATGCTTGCCCAATTCATCGTTCAAGGTGCTTAGGGCTTGTTGCTGCTCCTGTAAGATCCTGTCCCGCTCCTCCACCATTTTCAGGCGCGTCTCTGCGGTACTGCCAGCCTGATGCAGCTCGTCGAGCAGATTCCTGTATACCTCAACCGAGGCCTGCATAGGCTTATCGTTGAGCACTGGAAACTCGTCGATGGAGACATCCTTGTCCGGCGTAGCGGAGACAATATATTGAAAGGCTGCCGCATCCGGGGTATGGAAAAGGGCTAGCCCCCGTTCAGTCGCCTCGAATCCCATCCTCTCCAATCGCTGCTCAATTTCGGAGTCAGCCATGTCATGGAAGGTGTAGGTCAGCTCATTCACCCTGAAACCACTCCGAGCAAACATCTCGCGGAGTGAATTGTAGGTAAA
>NATW01000136.1 GCA_003094555.1 gamma proteobacterium symbiont of Ctena orbiculata | reverse complement strand
ATTGCTCTACCTCGGTGTCCGAGGCCGGAACTTTACCGGATTTTGCAATTGTATCGATCTGTTGAGCCAAGTGATCAATGGCGTGTCTTAACGCATCTGTGACCATATCAATCGGATCGATCTCTTTTTCAACAATGGCTGTCATCACCGACTCGATGGAGTGACTGAGATCACCCACCGGCATGATACCGGCCAGTCGCGCACTACCTTTCAAGGTGTGAAGATTTCGTTGCACGCCTTCGATTGCAGCATGATCTTCGACATTATCGAACCATTGCTGGTAACTGCTCTCGATATGCTCGATGAACTCCTTCGCCTCTTCGATGAAGATCTGTATCAGCTCTTCATCTTCTCCCACATCCAGTAGCACATCATCATGCGCGAGCATGAAGGAATCATCAGTTTGCTCGACTGCCTGCTCATTTACACCATCAATATTGAAGCTCTCGAACGGAATTTCCAGGTCTTCCTCACTTGGAGCTGCTTCATCTACCTCATCAACACTCTCTTCAGACTCTTCCAGTTCATCCTGTACTTCCGGATCCAAGAGTTCTTCAATCGAATCCTCTTCCAATGATACGCTGTCGATAATTTCCTGGATCCGCTCTATCAACAAATCAGCACGATGAATCTTACCGGTGGTTGCGACATCATCTATTTGAGTGGCAATTAAATCGATTGCCTGTCGTGTGACTCCAATTACGCTATCTGTAGCTTCTATCTGCCCCCTGACCACTGCGTTCAGCAAAGACTCCATTGCATGACTAAGGTCACCCACAGGTTCGATCCCGGCCAGGCGTGAACTTCCCTTGATGGTGTGCAACGTCCGTTGCATCCCATCCAGACCTTTATGGTCAGCCCGATTCTCATTCCAGAGGTTATAATTCTCCTCCAGGGCTTCCAGCAATTCACGTGACTCCTCCAAGAAGATCTCAACCAGCTCCGGATCCTCACTCACTTCGAACAGATCTCCATCATGGAGAAAGCTCATCGGCTCATCATAGTATGAGGCGGTGTCTACCGCTTCCACCTGTTCGGCATTAAGACTCGATTCCTCATCCTGGAGAGACTCATCATCGAGGATTTCATCCTCTGCCTCGATAAGCTGCATCTCCTCCTCAAGTGACTCGCCCTCGCCTTCACTCTGCGCAGTCTCCTGCAGGCCCGTACTGGTGACAGGGGCCTCCAGATCGGATAGCAGTTGGGTTGAGTAGCGCAGCTTCCCTTCTCGTTCGGTGTCATCGACCTGGGTCGCCAGGATATCCAAGGTCTGACGTACCATGTTCTGTAGGGACGATTCCGGCTTGATCTCTTCGCGGGATATGCGTTCGAAAAAATTTTCCAGACTATGGCTTAAATCTCCAATTGGATTGATGCCCGCTAATCTGGAACTCCCTTTAAGGGTATGCAGTGAACGCTTGAATTCGTCCACGACACTGCCGTCCAGGGGTGATTCAATCCATTTGTTATAGCACTGCTCGAGATTCTCCAATATCTCCCGTCCCTCTTCGACGAAGATCTCAACCAGCTCCTCATCCCCATCAACCTCAAACAGCTCTTCGTCCAGCTGGTAACTTGGCAGGTTCACCAGGTTGGATTCATTCACCTCCTGAGCTGAATCCTCATGAGATTCGGACAGTTCAATCTCCACCTCGTCAGGCTGCGAATCTTCATCCAATTGAAATGGCACGATATTGTCGTCGACAACCGGCTCCTCGAGTTCCCCGGTCGCAGACTCGTTAATCAGCTCTTCATCAGCAGCTTCCCCATCTTCCTCAACAGGCAGTTCAAGTTCAAGTTCAGCTTCTGACTCGGAGCCCAATTCATCTATCACCGGCGTCTCGGGCGCGACTGGTTCAGACTGCGCTTCGGTTATTGCCAGCTCCTCACCCTCTAGCTGTTCGCGCGCGCTCCGCAAGCCACTAATGTAGGTGTCTATATGGGGTTCTGGCAGGCTCTCTTCCGGCAACCAGCTGAGTAGCTTCCGAATGTACCCAACGCTACCGCCAATCAGTTCAAGAACGCTTTCATCGGCAACATGCCGACCCTCATGCAAGACTCTGGCATAGGCTTCCATTGCATCGCTGAGCATAGCGATTGGCGATATACCCGCCATATGCGCACTGCCATGCAGGGTATGGCAGGCACGCACTACTTCTTCCGGTATCAGTACCTCTGTTTTCCCTACTCTTACCCCATTGATGAATTGCTCTATCTCAAGCAGATGCTCCTCAGATTCTTCAGCAAATACATCGAGCAGCTCTGAATCTATCTCGATCTCTAAATCAGAATCGGTGAAAGCCTCGAGTAAATCCTCCTCGGTCATCTGTTCCGAAACTGGCTCTTCAACATCCGTGGCTACTTCTGTTACAGGGTTATCGGTATCACTATCCTGTTCAGAATCGAGACCTGAAAAATCAGACCTGTCGGTATCTATTTCCAGGCTGGAGAGATCGTCGAGCAGGGTTTCAAATTCCTGTTCAGACTCAGTTCCGCTATCAGCCGCTTCCACCTCCGCTTGTTCATCCTGAGCAACCTGACTGGAAGCTTCACTCAAGGCATCTTCAACTATTTCTGACGGTTGTGTATCCGTATCAATTAAAGGTACTGCATCGGCAGTTGGCATGGGTTTGCCCTCTGCCAACGCATAGGCCTGACGCTGTATAAACTCAACATCAATATCGGGATAAACTCCCCTCTCCTGACAGCTGATCAGCTCGGGTAGTGAATCGACCACTCGATTCAACAGGTCCATCATATCCGGGTTGACCTTGATGGTCTCATCGATCAAGCGGTTCAACATATTTTCGACCGCCCAAGCCAACTCACCGATCACCTTTGCACCAACCAGGCGTCCACTTCCCTTCAGTGTATGGAAGGAGCGTCGAAACGTATTCAGTGCTTCTCTGTTATTCTGATCCCGTTGCCACTGTGGCAGGTATTCCCGGATTGCCTCCAACTCTTCTTGAGCCTCTTCAGTGAAGATTTCAAGAATCTCAGGATCGATGTCCTCGAGCACCGGTTTATCCACCGAGGCAATTTCTGGTTCTGGTTCTGGTTCTGGTTCTGGTTCTGGTTCTGGTTCTGGCTCTGGCTCTGGCACACGAACTTCCGCCTCTTGCTCAGGCGCCGAACCCTCACCTTGCAGCGGAATGATTTCGACCTCTGGCTGTGGCTGTTCAATCTGTAGACTGCTTTCACCCAGCTCAAGATCAGAGACCTCTTCCTCATCCAGCTCAATGCCTTCTGTGTGATCGGCCGACTCTTCAAGTTGGATATTTTCCGCCGGCTGGGTATATGGCGTAACCTGGACACCACTCACTTTTTGCAGATCATTCAATGCCGCCTGAGCGATTGCCAGGATCTCCTGACGATTACCGGCGCCGTCAACCAGAGTCTCAAGATAGTACTCAATACTACTCACCACATCCGCCAGCGAATTTAGCTGTTGACGTTCCGGAATGTGTTCGCCTTCGATCAGATAGGATTGTACAAACACACCTGTATGAGACATCAAATCAGCAGCCTCACGCAGGTTGAGCATATTCAGTGCACCTTCCACCCGCCTGAAACACTCGTAGACGTTGTGTAAAACCGAAATGTTATCCGTGGCCTCAGTGAAGCTGATGATCGCCTCCTTGGCCTTGGCAATCTCTACCTTTGCTTCTCTGACTGTCTGCTTGATCAGGTTCTGATATTCGCCATCTGGGAGTGTCTGCACCAACTCTTCTTCGCTTGGCGCTTCCTCCCTGGCTGGCTGGAATGTATGCAGGGTACTGAGGGATGACTCCACATACAGAATATCTCCCGCCATCTCCATGAGTTCAAACTCTTCGGGCGAGATTTCCTGTTCAACAAAATTCTTTACCTTATCCGCTTGCCGGATAAGCCGTGACCGCAATGCACCTTGACCGATCATGCCAAGGGTATCCGCCAGTTTCCTGATTGGGGCTTCCAGATGTCCCAGCATCTCCATGTCGGGCTTTTCATCCCGCATGAATAGATCGAGAATATCCTTGATACGGGTCAATTCATTACCAACCGCATCCTTGATCGATTCCGCCAATTCCGCGTTGGAACCGGTCAAACCCAATCTGCCTTCTGTCAATTCAGCCTCACTGGGCATGACAGAATCCAGGTTATAGGCTTCTTTAATCTCTTTGATCAACGGGTCATCGGATTGCGCCCGTGCAATGTAATAGAGCAGATTCTTCAGCAGTGCCTCAGGTGGCTTCTCGACCAACGCCTGCTCACCGCCATCGATAATCGCTTTCACCTTACGATCGAGACGACTGAACAGCTGCTTGACAGCGATGCCGGGGGCGATTGTTCCATCGATCAGGCCATGCATCAGGCCTTCTGCCACCCAGAACAGATGGTGTGCCGATTCAGTCCCTGCATGCTGATGCAGGGTGGCAAAAACATCTCGCAACAGCGGCCAGCCATGAACGGTATCCCGTTTACGATACCAACTAAGCAAGCCTAAATGATATTTCTGCCTGATCTGTCTGGCGTATTTCGGTAACTCATCGTTGACGTCACCAGTAGCCCTTGCCGTATCTATCTCAGGTTTGAACAGCGCCGCTTCCGACAGCAGCGGAGCATCCCGTACTGCGCGCAGATCATTCAGCAAAGGCAGAATAATCATTGGAATGTCCGCATCACCGCCCTGTAATTTCTCCAGGTAATCGGGTAGCTGAATAAGCGCCAACATCAAGGCCTCGGCTGCATCCTCCTCCTGCCTGACGACACCCTCCGCCATGTCTCGGACCACCAGCTCCATCTCTTCGGTGAGCATGCTGGGTCCATATACCTGAACCATTTGCAACACCCTGGCAATCTGATGCAGATGGTCACCACAGATAGCAAGTGAACTGCCATCTCCCGGTGACTCTACGTGGGCTTCAAGGGCCTGTCGGGCATGCCGAATGGAGACATCCAACTCATCCTTGACCCAATTCAGAGCACCAAAATCTTGCGCATTACTCATACTTGGCGCACTCCAATCAGAATGGTGGATGGGATAATTATGGCCATTCGCAAATGCTCATGCATCGATCGAAGTTCTCCGCCTTTAGGACGGCAACCGGAAACCAGCAACAGACTTCTGCAACTGATCGGAGAGATCAGCCAACATACCGATCGAGTTAGCCGTTTGATGGGTGCCTTCAGATGTCTGGTTGGTGATCTCCTGAATAACACTCATGGTATCCTTGACAGTCACCGACTGAGATGACTGATCCTGTGCAGATGAGGAGATCTTACCTGTCAGGTCAGCGATATATTGGGATACACTTTCAATCTCTTTCAGCGCTTCACCCGCGTCCTCTGCCAATGTTGCCCCCTTGACAACACCTGAGGTACTCGCCTCCATTGAGGTTACCGCCTCGTTGGTGTCAGCCTGAATGGTTTTAACCAGGGCCTCAATCTGTTTGGTGGCGTTGATTGAACGTTCAGCAAGACGCTGTACCTCGTCCGCAACCACCGCGAAACCGCGACCCGCTTCACCGGCCATGGCCGCTTGCATAGCTGCATTCAAGGCCAGAATATTCGTCTGGTCAGCAATATCATCGATCAGTTCGACGATATCACCGATCTCTTGTGAACTCTCACCCAGACGCTTGATACGTTTTGAGGTTTCCTGGATCTGTTCACGAATATTGTCCATACCGGTGATGGTATTGCGTACGGTCTCCGCACCTGTACTGGCGATCTCCACCGAGCGTTTGGCAACTTCCGCTGACTCGGTAGCATCCTGGGACATTTGATCAATGGCCTGGGTCATCGTCTTGATCGACTCATTGGCCTGAGTGATCTGCTCCGCTTGATGCTCACTGGCCTCGGCGAGATGCATGGCAGTGGCGCGACTCTCTTGGGTAGCGCCGGATACCTGTTCAGAGGTGGTATTGATGGTGGTTACCAGTTCCCGCAAGGCTTCAATAGCGTAGTTGATGGAGTCGGCAATCGCACCGGTAATGTCTTCGGTAACACTAGCTGTAACGGTCAAGTCACCATCCGCCAGATCGCCCATCTCGTCGAGCAGCTGGAGGATAGCTTTCTGGTTTGCTTCGTTCTGTCTCTTGCTTGCCTGCTCCCGACGTTGTGCATCCATAATCAATTGCACACCCAGCACCACCAGAAACAGTACCGCCACCGCACCGAACACAGCGATCATCCCGGGGCCAGCCTTTATTCCAAGGATTGAGAAACGTCCCGGAGACTCACCAAATGCCGCGATCAACTCTTCTGCTGCATTACTCACACTATCGGATGAACCGTTGACCACGGATGCCGCCTCAAGGGCGGGCAGTACATCAGGGATATTGCTGATAATCTCAGTCGAATTGTCATTTATTGTCGCAAACAAGGTGGAGACATCCGCCAGTCTCTGCTTGGCGATTTTGTCAGTAACCTTAGCGATACCCAACTCTTTATCGCCATTGATCAATCCCTGCAGGATACGACCGAAATAATCGGCATCTCGGCTGAATTGGTCAATCGCAGCTGCGGTCTCCTGACCGCCTTCAAGCACCAGGTTTACATTCGAGTTGATGCGTTGGATCAACATCTCCTGTTCAGTAGCGATATAGATTTGACGCCTTGGCGCATTACTGTTGATCAAAACCTCAGCCAATTCTTCTGACAACTCCTGCAACTGGGGAACGAACTCAGATATGATCGCCGAGAACTCATCGATCGCCAGAATATTCTCCTGGGCTTTTACAATTTCATCGATATTCCCTTTCAGTTCCAGCCAGCTGTTTTCCAGACTCCGCAATGCCGGCATAACCTCAATGGGTGAAGCCGGAAGCCCCTCGCTCTTGGCACCATTTTTCAGCTCCCACATGATATTGTCGAAGCGGTCTCGACTCTGCTTTAAAGGCACGAAGGATTGGAGCTCACCACGAGCAGCGGAAATCGCATACTTTGCAATTCGCTGAGCCAGTACCTGCTGCTCGGCAGCACGGATAAGGTACTGCTCGTCATAGGACTCACGCTGGGTGGTGTGCAAGAAAGTTACGAGTGCAAGGATTAGACTCACCAAAACCAGTACGGCAAATATGGTGATTACCTTGTTGGAGGGCAACGTACTACCCGCGCGTCTACCTTTCATTCTAAATTCTCCCGAAAGCTAAAGCCCATGTCCTCGATCCGATTTTCAGCTTGCATCAGGTCGCAGCAATCTGAAAGCCTGAATCTTCCGCCAATGCGGAGAGACTGAAAACCGGCCAAGTCATGCCATCCTGATCAAATTCGAATTGAACATATTTTGAAAATTTATCGTCTGTGAAATTCGTCTTTCTCGCAGTCTCCCTGGCAAAATGACGCATGCCGACCATCTCCCCTACCAAAACCCCGGTGAATCCACTTCCCAGGTTGATGACAAGCACCCGGCTGCGTCTGCCATGCCGGGTTTTTTTACCGATGAGATAGAGCTGTAGGTCAACGACCGGAATAAGAGTCCCGCGTACATTCGCCACTCCCATCATCCAGGGCTTGGAACCTGGTACGGGCGTTAATGAAGAGGGATGGTTGAGAATCTCTTTCACACTACTCAATGGGGCGACGAATCGGTCATCCCCGACGTAGAACATCACGCCTTCCCAATAGCTCTGTATCAGCTTCTGCTGTGGAAGACCATAGGCTCTATCCCTACAGCGCTGTTCCAGTTCCGCGAGAAGCTCCACTACAGCTTGTGGTGTCTCAAGCGAAGCGGCAGGCGCAAGGGTTGTATCAGGCATCGATCAACGCCTTGATCTTATTCAGCAATTCAGCAGGGGCCACAGGTTTTACCAAGTATTCCGTGGCACCTTGGCGCATACCCCAGTTTTTATCTGTCTGCTGACCCTTGGTGGTAACCATAATGACCGGTATATTTGCCGTGGAGTCATTATTTTTCAGCTGTCTGGTGGCCTGGAAGCCGTTCAGGACAGGCATCACCACATCCATGAGTATGATGTCTGGCAGTTCCTGCTTGGCTATATCGACACCTTCTTGGCCATCCTTCGCTACAAGTATTTGATATCCTTGTTTTTCCAGGATTTTTTTGAAGATATGGATCTCAGTAGGCGAATCATCGACCACCAGAACCCTGGCCTTTGTGTGAGTCGACACCGGCACATCAGTTTCGACGGATTGTTCGCGACCCTTGCGAAATATATTTTTCATCATCGTCTTTCTCTATCCGGTGGTTTCCTGCCTTATCGGCTGATGTCAAAATGTCTTTAAAAAGTCATGCTGCATGATTGACATAGCGTTTGATTGCTCCGAGTAATTCATCCTTGGTAAACGGCTTGGTAAGGTACTGCTCCGATCCGACAATGCGTCCACGAGCCCTGTCGAACAGTCCATCCTTGCTCGAGAGCATGATCACAGGAATATTCTTGAAGACATCGTTATGTTTGATCAGGGCACATGTCTGGTAGCCATCGAGCCGCGGCATCATGATATCGACGAAAATCACATCCGGATGGTGATCGGCAATCTTCGCCAACGCTTCAAAGCCATCTGTGGCAGTTGTGACTTCACACCCTGCCTTTTTCAAAAGGCTTTCGGCTGTCCTTCGGATAGTTTTACTATCATCGATGACCATGACCTTTACACCGGAGATGTCCATTACATTCTCATCACCGCTCACATCAAAACCCTCATGTCACGGACCTAATAAAATCTACATCAAAGCCGGGATCGCAAGAGGACCCAGCGATCTGACGATGCACTAAAGCACAGAGGTTCATCCTTCCGGCACCACGGTTGTCAGTCCCCATAGCTGCCACAATTGCATACCACCTCTGTAGTAAAAAATTTTGTTGGCAGGGTAACCCACACTCAAGAGTCCTTTGATAGCCCTGGGAGATTGCCCGCATTCCGGACCATTACACCAGAGAACGAGTTCTTTGGCATTGCTGAAATCCCATTTATCCGTTTTTCCTTCGCTATTGATAATGCCCATTTTCTCAAGCTTGCGGGAGAAAGCACCAACCTCACCCCTGGACTTACCCCCGAAAAGCTTCAACGCATCATCATTCTCAGGCGTACCTACTTTGCTGAGTACGGTAAAAGGTATGTTGATCGATCCGGGGATGGTGCCACGTTCAAACCATTCAGGGGTACGGGCATCAATCAGGAATCCCCGGTCATCACGCAATGTCGTCTGCATAAAGTCGAACAGCTCAACCTCACCGATCGTAGCCACCCTGGGATCCACCTGCATGGGCTGAAGGCAGAACGGCGGGCATTTCCGGGCAGTCTTTGCATAGTAGCCCTTGAGCACATATTCAGGGTCCTGGACCCGTTGAACCCTCACCGACTGTCCCTTATGGATGACGTGAAGATAGGATTGATCACCAGTGAGCTTGATTTCCAGTTCCTTTCCAGCCTGCGGCTCATCCGCAAATGCCTGCAACGACAAGATCGATATCAAGACTGCCATGGTTCCAGATTGGAATCTTCTCATGTACATGACCCTTCTTTGTTGCCCAACCGAGCCTTGAAATATAGTACTAATGGACATCTAAACCCTACATATCAATCTATTGGCTGAGGAAACGATCCATAATTTTCTTACGTATTTCATCGATTGACGCCCCACCTTTGTACTCTTCAAAAACCTCTTCGCGAGAACGCCGCGGTAATTTCTTGTAGAAAGTAAAGCTCCCCATGTAGCTTGCTCTAAGATCATCCTCAAACGCCTGTAAACTCGGTCCCTCACCCCCCCCAGGATCGTCAGCTTCACTTTTCGGGGTGGTTTCAGTTGATTCCACCTTTTCAGCCTCAATCGATATGGCTGATAGGTATGGATCCTCTTCAGCGAAGCTGAACTGCATGAATAAGAGCATTGTGCACAGCGCAAAAATCTTGTTTTTCAACAAGATATAAGATTCGCAGGTGATACGGGCGGACCGTGTCGCCATCGCAACACACCTCATAATGATTTAAGTTAATTCCGTGATACTACCCTCTCCGTATGCGGGGACACACCTACAAAATTGTCCTCTACACCGGGCCTTTTGCATTTACCACGCATATAACACTCTCAAAATAGCAAGACAGCCTGCATGCATCAAGAATATACTTCCCAATTCATAAACTTAAAGCTTGCATTAAGTTTTTATGTGCCATATGTAAGTCACCATATCGGCAATAAATTTAAAAACTTAACTACGTTTTTCCACAATAAGATACCTTCATGACTATTCAACTCGGCGTGGTAATGGACCCTATCGGTACCATCAAGATCCAAAAAGACAGCACCTTCGCAATGTTGCTGGCCGCCCAGGCCCGGAACTGGACGATTCACTATATGGAACAGAAAAATCTCTCCATGCGGGACGGTGTCTGTTGGGCGACAACCAGGGAGTTACGCCTTTGGGACGACAGCTCCAAATGGTTCGAGTTTGGTGAAAGACACCAGCTCCCCCTACACCAGCTGGACTTGGTGCTGATGCGCAAAGATCCTCCATTCGATATGGAGTACATCTATTCGACCTATCTGTTGGAGCAGGCTGAAATGCAAGGCTGCCTGGTGGTCAACCGCCCCAACAGTCTGCGAGATGCCAATGAAAAGTTGTTCACCAGCCACTTTCCCCAGTGCACTCCACCCACCCTGGTCACCCGAAATGGCGATGAGATCCGTGAATTTCACCAGCAATACGGGGATGTGATACTGAAACCCCTGGGTGGCATGGGTGGCGAGTCAATTTTTCGGATTCCTCAGAACGACCCTAATCTGGGTGTAATCATTGAGACATTGACCCTGCACGGCGGCCGATACGCCATGGCTCAACGATTCATTCCGGAGATTTCAAATGGCGACAAGCGTATACTCATGATAGATGGAGAGCCCATACCCTATGCCCTGGCAAGAATCCCCGCAGAAGGTGAGACCAGGGGTAATTTGGCGGTTGGTGGCAGGGGTGAGGGCATGCCTCTCACAGACCGGGATCGATGGATTGCCGAACAGGTGGGGCCGGTACTCAAGTCAAGGGGCATACTGTTTGCCGGACTCGATGTTATCGGTGACTATCTCACTGAGATAAACGTCACCAGTCCCACCTGTATCAGAGAGCTGGATAGTCAGTATGGACTGGATATCGCATCGGATCTAATGGATGCGATTAGCAACAAGCTAGACAAATGATAATCATCGGAAAACAGACAGATCTTCTGGGAGTGAGCCTCTTCGTTGCTGCCTGCATCCATGCTTTCATTATTTTAGGTATCACCTTCAAACCGACCGATAAAGGCAAACCTGAATTTCGCCAGCAAAGCCTGGAGGTAATGGTGGTTCGTCATCCTACCGGAGAGAACAAGAGTGATGACAAACCCGATTTTCTCGCCCAAACCAGTCAGCAAGGCGGTGGTGAGGAGCTTGATAAAATAAAACCCCAGGTTTCAGAGGCGGCAACATCTTTGCCTCTACCGATGCCGGAACTTCCCGCACCCGCAAAACTGGAGACCCCGCAACATCAACAGCCTCAACTCACCACCGAACTCTCCACGGTGAAGCTGCCTGCTCCGCCACCTCAGGAGGCGCCTCCGCCAACGCCTACGACCAAACAGCTGCTAAGCAGCAAGGAACTGGAGATTGCCCGGGTAACTGCGGATTTGGAGCAGAAGACCCGGGCCTATGCAAAAATGCCCAAGCGCAAATCGATAAACGCCAGTACTAAGGAGTATAAATATGCCGCATATCTGGACGCCTGGCGGCGAAAAGTGGAACGCATAGGTAATCTCAACTACCCCGACCAGGCTAAAAGAAGCAAGCTGTATGGCAATCTGGTGTTACACGTGGCGGTTAAAGCCGATGGCAGCGTCGAGCATGTCAAGGTGCTCCACTCTTCCGGGCATAAGATCCTTGATGATGCCGCGGTGCGTATCGTACGCCTGGCAGCTCCCTTCTCTCCCTTTCCCAATGAGATCAGAAAAGAGACCGATATCCTTGATATTACCCGCACCTGGCAGTTTTTGCGCAGCGGCAAGCTCTACTCGCAATAGCTATTGCAGCCGGCCACCTGCAACTGGATACTATAGCCCATGGGTACACAAACCAATTTAACCGATCATTTCCTCATTGCAATGCCACGTCTTGAGGACCCCAACTTTTTTCATACCGTCACCTATATCTGTGAGCACACCGCTGACGGCGCCATGGGTATAGTCATTAATCGCCCTATGGATCTCTATCTGGCGGATATATTCGAGCAACTGGAAATAGCGATCAGCACAGACAAAATCGCCAAACAATCCGTCTATATAGGCGGCCCGGTACAGAGTGACCGGGGATTCGTACTGCACGACTCCAGCACCGAGTGGGCATCGACACTCAAGGTCACCGCCGAGATCAGTGTTACGACTTCACTGGACATTCTGGAAGCCATCGCCGCGGGAAAGGGTCCTCAACACAATCTCGTTGCCCTTGGGTATGCCGGCTGGGGTGCGGGTCAACTTGAGAGTGAACTGGCACAGAATGCCTGGCTGAGCGGACCGGCCGCAAGTGAGATTATCTTCAAGCGGGCCAGCAAGGAACGTTGGCAGGCGGCCGCCGACCTGCTCGGCGTGGACCTGAGCCTGTTAAGCGGCGATACTGGTCACGCTTAGAGGCGATTGCGAGTGGGCACCTTGCTAGGGTTTGATTACGGTAGCCGTAAAATAGGCGTCGCGGTTGGGCAAACGGTGACAGGAACGGCAACCGCACTGGAGACCTTACACTTGGTCAATCATAGGCCCGACTGGGAACGCATTGAGTCTCTAATCAATGAGTGGAGACCCCAGGCCCTGGTCGTCGGACTGCCGCTCGATGTGGATGACAGTGAAACAGATGCCACACAACCAGCTTTACGCTTCTCACGACAGCTTGAAGGGAGATTTCATATCAAGGTCTATCTGGCTGATGAGCGATTCAGCTCCTTCGAGGCCAGGGATAGACTGGGCCATAAAGCCAAGCGATTGGAAGATTATGACGCTGTAGCAGCCAAGCTTATTTTGGAAACCTGGTTAAATGAACAATAGAAAAACATTTATGGATGCCAACGAAGTCCAACCCTTGGTGGACCGCATGGCGGATAAGGTTGGTTCTCTGCTGAATACGAGGGGGATCAGCGATCCATTGATGATCGGCATCCGTACCGGTGGTGTCTGGTTAGCGGACATTCTGCATGCCCAACTTGGGGTGAAAGACCCTCTTGGCACACTGGACATCTCTTTCTACCGGGATGATTTCACCCGCATTGGCATGAATCCGGAGGTTCATCCCTCCAATCTCCCAATACCTGTGGATGATCGCCATATCGTCCTGATAGATGACGTACTGCATACAGGCAGGACCATCCGCGCCGCACTGAATGAGATTTTCGACTATGGACGCCCTGCTTCGATCATCCTGGCCACCCTGGTCGATCGCAGCGGCCGCGAGCTACCGATACAGCCTGACGTGGTTGGACTGCATCCAGAGTTGGAACAGAATCAGCACATCACCTTGATCGGACCAGAACCACTCGGATTGGTGATCGGAACCAAGACAAATCGAAATTCCCGAATTGATGAACAAGGTTAGACGGTTATGAGTTCCAGTAACACAACCCTGCAACTGGACGAGGAACAAAGACTACTCCACTTCCTCACCATCGATGGACTGAATAGGGCGATACTGACTGAAATTCTAGATGCGGCGGAAGGGTTTACCGGGGTCTCGGAAAGGACCATAAAAAAAGTCCCTTTATGTCGAGGCAAGGTAGTTGCCAATCTCTTCTTCGAGACCAGTACCCGCACACGAACCACCTTTGAATTGGCAGCCAAACGCCTCTCGGCGGACGTCATCAACCTCAACATCAGCGCATCCGCCACATCCAAAGGCGAAACCCTGCTCGATACCCTGCGCAACCTGGAAGCGATGCACGTGGATATGTTCGTGGTACGCCACGCCAGCAGTGGCGCCGCCCATTTCATCGCCCACCACGCCGACCGGGGGGTCGGGGTGATCAATGCCGGCGACGGTCGTCATGCCCACCCCACCCAGGCAATGCTGGACATGTTCACCATCCGTCGCCACAAAGGTGAATTCGCCGGCCTGCGGGTAGCCATCGTCGGAGATGTGCTTCACTCCCGGGTGGCCCGTTCTCAAATTCTTGCCCTCAACACACTCGGTGTCTCGGAAGTCCGGGTGGTGGCCCCGCGCACACTGCTGCCGTCGGATACCCGCAGTCTCGGTGTGCATGTCTATCACAACATGGAGGAGGGAATCTGGGATGTGGACGTCATCATAATGCTGCGTCTGCAAAAGGAGCGTATGCAGGGGGCACTGCTTCCTTCCGAGCATGAGTACTTCAGTCTCTACGGCCTCACAGAAAGACGCCTGGCACTGGCAGATCCGGATGCCATCGTCATGCATCCCGGGCCTATCAACCGTGGTGTCGAAATGGACTCCCAGGTAGCTGACGGTTCCAAATCGGTAATCCTGCAACAGGTGAGTTACGGCATCGCCATACGCATGGCGGTGATCTCCAAGGTGATAGGCACCCAAAACCTGAGCATGCAGGAGGAAGTGGTGGGATGAAAAAGAAAAAAGACATCTCTATCCTCGGCGGTCGGATCATCGATCCGGCAAACGCCATTGACCGGGTCACCGATATCCATATCACCGGTGGTAAGGTCCTCTGTCTCGATACCCCCCCGAGGGAGTTTCAACCGACAATCACCATCGACGCCACCAACCAAGTAGTCTGTCCGGGCCTGATCGACCTCAGCGCAAATCTGCGCGAACCCGGGGCGGAGCACAAGGCCACCATCGCCAGCGAAACCCTGGCGGCAGCCAGCAGCGGGATCACTACAATTTGCTGCACCCCAGATACTTATCCTGTCATCGACACCCCTGCCGTGGTTGGACAGATCCGACATAAGGCGCGTAAAGCCGGGTATTGCCGCCTGTTACCCCAGGGCGCTCTGACCCAAGCCCTGAAAGGTGAACGGCTGAGTGAGATGGCAGCGCTCAAGGCAGCAGGATGCATAGCTGTGACCAATGCCTATACCCCATTGGCCAACACCCTGGTTCAACGCCGTGCCATGGAGTATGCAGCGACCTTCAATCTCTTGATCGTGCTACGACCTGAAGATCAACATCTCAGCAACAACGGATGCGCCCATGAAGGCAAGGTTGCAGATCGACTCGGGCTACCAGGTATACCTGAGGCGGCTGAAACCGTGGCGGTGGCTCGTGACCTGGCCTTGGCGGAGACAACAGATGCAGTGATCCACTTTCATACCCTATCCAGTGCCAGTGCGGCCCGCACCATGGCCTGGGCCAAGCGTGAAGGAAGACGGGTCAGTGCCGATGTCGCCATCCACCAACTACACTTGAGTGAAACCGATATCGAAGGCTTCGACAGCAATCATCACGTCAGGCCGCCGCTGCGTAATGACAGTGATCGCGACGGCCTGCGGGAGGCAGTCGCAAAGAATGTCATTCAGGCGATCTGCTCCGATCACCAACCCCATGAAGCCGACGCCAAGGCGTCACCCTTCCCGGATACCGAGCCTGGGATTTCGGGGCTCGAGACCCTGTTACCTCTTACCCTGAAACTCGTCGACCAGGGGGTACTTGGTCTGAGCGAAGCCATCGCTCGTCTGACCTGTGGTCCGGCGGACATTCTCGGCTTGCGCATGGGACGATTGAACCCAGGCCACTCCGCGGACATCTGTATCTTCGATCCCCGCCAACACTGGATAGTAGACAGGGATAAAATGATAAGCGCCGGCAAGAACACACCCTTCACAGGCTGGGAGATGCCGGGACGGGTCACACACACTCTCTTAAAGGGCCGATTGGTCTACACAAGGGACTGATAGCACCCATGAATACATCGCAACGTGACACCATCTTTCTTGAAGATGCCGAAATCCTTTCCCACCAGGCCTTCGCCGGTGATCAATTCATCATGCGCCTGCTTGCCCCCCACTGTGCCCTTAAGGCATTGCCCGGCAGTTTCGTGCATATTACCTGTGATCCGCAACTGCCAATGCGCCGCCCGATATCTATCATGCGTTGCTCGGCCAAACACGGCTGGATCGAGTTGCTCTACAAACGTGTAGGCAAAGGCACCAGTTTGCTGGCACAGCGTACCACCGGGGAGAGGATCAGTCTTTTGGGTCCTATCGGAAACCCCTTTACACCCTCCCCGAAGCGCAACAAACCCCTATTGATCGGTGGCGGCGTGGGTATGCCACCGATGGTTTTTCTGGCGGATAGCCTGCGCAGAGACCCGCACAAACAGCCGTTTGTGATTCTCGGCTCAGAGGTCCCGTTTCCTTTTCAGCCAACACCCTCGCAAATCATCATTTCCGGGCTCGCGGATGGGGTGATCGCCAGCATGCCACTCCTGGACGACTGGGGGATTGGTTGCAGGCTTGCCAGCCTGCAGGGCTTTGCCGGCTGCTTTCAAGGCTATGTCACTGAACTGGCGGAGCAATGGATCCGGTCTCTCAACATGCAGGCATTGAGTGAGGTCGAGATTTTTGCCTGTGGCCCCCACCCAATGCTGGAAGCGGTTGCGCAACTGGCTGCCGCCCATGATATCCCCTGCCAGGTCTCGCTGGAGGAGTTCATGGCCTGTGGCGTTGGCGGTTGTGCAGGATGTGTCGTGGAAGTACAGACACCGCAGGGACCCGCGATGAAACGGGTCTGCGTCGATGGCCCGGTATTCAATGCAGAGACCGTGTTTGCCTGATACCGGTCAGGCCCTGCCGCAGTTGAAACCGATTGTCCTGGTTATATTAAACACACGTTCTCTCAAAAGCGATGGACAAAACCGAGGCTGGCAGATTCCAGTATATAGTCCACATTATGAATATCGCCAACCGCATAACGAAGCCACTCGAATGTCAGTGCATTCTGTTCATCAGCATACAACTCGAGCCCAACCCCATAGCCGATCGCTGTCTCATCCACACTGCTGAAGCCGGGTACATTTCCGGAGAATCGTGTCACGCCCCCTAGGGCATAGAGTCGGGTACGTTTATTGATGAGAGGGAGATTACCCCTGGCATAGATGCTCACCAGGTAGTCGATCTGATAGCTGTGACCATCGACAACATCCTCCCCAAACAGGCCTATCTGCCCCTCTACAGCGAGAAACGGATTGAACTCAAAGCCACCACGCGCGAGCAAGCCGGGGCTTCGAAAACCAGCACTGGAGTCATCCTCCTTGTATTGTGGAGAGGAGACCATAACACCGATATAGCGATTTCCATCGATACCAGCACCCTGAACAGACTCCTCAGCGTTGGCGGCAGCCGACAAGAGTAGGCAACCGCTAACAAGAACAACATTTAGGAATTTCATTGATCCCCTCCCTGAACTATATAAACAACAGAAATTATCCATGCCCAAGTCTTACCATGACATAGGTGAAAAAAACAGCAGCATCAGCTGCCCCAGCCCCTGTTTCGCGCCTTGTTTGTCCACACCCAGACATATGCGATACCACTGACCAAGGTTGTAAAACCGGTTGCCCAGGTGAGCCAGGAAAGCAGTTGCTCAGGTAGGGCGAGCGGTCCCGCATCTGTCACAACCAACAATACCAGTACAATCTGCAACAGGGTATTCAGTTTGCTGATCAGGCTCGGGTTGGCATCCAACTCTTCAATGCTGAAATTGTAATAGAGCGCCCCCCCCATGATGGTCAGATCCCGGAAAATAACCAGCATCACCAACCACACAGGTATCAGCCCCAATCCACCCAGCACCAGAAATGAACTCATCAGCAGGGCCTTGTCGGCTAATGGATCGAGCAAACCACCCAGGTGGCTCTGCCAACCAAGCCGCTTGGCGAGAAAACCGTCAAGACCGTCGGAAAAACCGGCCACAGCGAACAGAATCAGGGCATAGGAGAATTCATGCTCAAACAATAACCAGACAATAGGGATAGTCAATAATATACGCAGAACACTGATCAGGTTTGGGATATCCTTACTCTGCATCAGAATGGTTACTCCGTTTCACGCTAGCGTAAGCGATAAACCAGACTTTCGCCAACTAATACCTCTGAATTTTTATTTTCAATAGATGCATCAAGCTCAATCGATTCCACCGGCTCGAGTACTGCTCCAAGCTGAATCCCTCGCTCCAACGCCTCCCTGCTGCCATGGATACGGACCTTGAAATTCACCTTTTCAGTATCAGCCGACAAAAGATCGAGTTGTTCGATCATTGCCAGTGATTGCAGATACTCCTTGACCAAAACGTAATCCGCCAAACGTGTAAGTCCATGCACACGAATCCTGATTTCGGTTTCCCCCAGACTTGCCTGCTGTGGGGCGTAACGCAGCGCCAGCGCATCCACGGCTTGATTCAATCCACTGCTGGCAAGGGCCAGTTTACTATTCCCGTTGGCCTGCCACCGGTTGACCTTGTCTGGAAGATAGAGCAACCATTCACCCCGCCAACTGCGACCGCCCTGCTGGGTCATGCGACCAACAAGAATCACATCAGGCTGATAACGCGCAGAGGCACGACGGATGTTAGCTTCAAAACCACCCCACAGATCACTTACCCGGATTGCATTACGATCCTCTATATCCATGAGCGGCCAAAGGAAAGACATCCCCCTTGATCTGCCCAACTTGTCCAATCGCTGTCTCAGTTGCCGTTCCCGCTCCATTGACAACAGGTCGCGTCGCGGACCCTGCTCCTGTCCCAGCCAAACCAGAATGGATGGTCGTGTGCCACCCCACACCGGCACACCACTCTCACGCAGCAGACGATTCACCGCCCGTTCATCGAAGCGCACCCATAACAATCGATCCGGCGAATCCGACCCAGCATTCGAATTGGTGGTCTCGAGTGCCTGATAACGGTATTGCTGAACATAAGCAGACGCTTGTTTGAGGATCCCGGGAATCTGCGCATGGTTCAGCAGGCCGCGATCCCCACTCACCTTCACGATGACACTGGCGAACGCGTTGCGTATACCATCCGCCCTGGTTTGCGCGCTCTGTCCTTTAACCGGAACTGCCGCCTCATAGAGATTTCCCACCCGCTCGGCAGATGCCCATGGTGCGGATAAAAGAGCAGCCAAAACCAATATCCACCGGGAAGCCACCTTGAATCGAGTTTGAGTCATAAATTGCCACACATCACAAAAGTTCGCCGATTGTCACTATATTCGTTATCTGGTTTTCCCGATGCAAGACTCTGGGCCGATCAGGGGGCCAACCTGGTGAAACAGCTGTTTCGGATAGTCGAATAACAGGAAATCTTAACGCGCCAGCAGAAAAGATGAAAATCAGGGTGCTCACAACTCTCACCGAGTCCCGTTTCTTCTGTTAAAATCCGGCTTTGAATCACCTCTGAAGCCGGAGTATCTTCCCGTGGCGTATGAATCCAAACCCAGCAGTCCCACATCACTCAGCTACCGGGACGCCGGTGTCGACATCGATGCAGGCAATACCCTAGTCGAACGTATCAAACCGATTGTTAAACAGACCTTCCGTTCAGGCGTACTCGCCGGACTCGGGGGGTTTGGCGCGCTCTTTGAACTGCCCCTGGATCGTTATCGGGAACCGGTGCTCGTCTCAGGCACGGACGGGGTGGGCACCAAACTGAAACTGGCACTGGAACTCGATCGTCATGACTCGATCGGTATCGATCTGGTGGCAATGTGCGTCAACGATATCGTGGTCGCAGGTGCCGAACCCCTGTTCTTTCTCGACTACTACGCCACGGGAAAACTGGATGTGGGGATCGCCGCCGACGTAGTGCAGGGAATCGCAGCCGGTTGTCAGCAGGCCGGCGCGGCCCTGACGGGTGGCGAAACAGCGGAAATGCCGGGCATGTACGCGGAAGGAGACTACGATCTGGCCGGTTTCTGCGTCGGCATTGCCGAAAAGAGCCGGCTGATACTTCCCGAGAATGTCCAGCAAGGTGATGTCCTGATTGGCTTGGCCTCATCAGGCCCCCACTCAAATGGCTACTCCCTGGTGCGCAAGATTCTCCAGGTGAGTGACGCAAATCTGCACCAACCCTTCCAGGATGCCACCCTGGGTGAGGCGCTGCTCACACCGACCCGAATCTACGTCAAACCCCTGTTGGCATTGATCCAGGAGGTGGAGATTCATGCCCTGGCCCATATTACCGGGGGCGGCCTGCCCGAAAACCTGCCCCGGGTGCTGCCGGAGGGCTGCAAAGCGGTAATCGATACTGGTAGCTGGCAGCTTCCGCCCATATTCGAATGGTTGCAAACCCAAGGCAAGCTGGCCAACAGTGAACTGCTGCGTACCTTCAACAGCGGCGTCGGCATGGTTGTCTGTGTGGCCCAACAAGATGCAGAAACCGCAATGAAACTGCTCAATGACTCGGGCGAAACCGCCTGGTTGCTGGGGACAATTGAATCCACCGATAACACCGATGTCAGAGTTGAAATCAACGGACCTCTTGCGTGAATTCAGCATCCAAACTCCCGGTGGTGGTACTGATATCCGGCAATGGGAGCAATCTACAGGCCATTATTGAAGCCACCGAGGAGAATCTCCCCATAGAGATACGCGCCGTGATCGGCAACCTGCCGGATATCATCGGTTTGCAACGGGCCAAGCTGGCCGGGATTGAAACAGCCATCCTCAGTCACAAAACCTTCCCCGACCGGGAAAGCTATGACCAGGCACTGATGAAATTGATCGACAGCTACGCACCGGACCTCCTGGTACTGGCCGGTTTCATGCGTATTCTCACCCCGGGGTTCGTCCGCCACTATGCCGGACGGGTGTTGAATATTCATCCCTCACTACTGCCCAAATATACGGGATTGAACACACATCAACGGGTGCTGGATGCCCAGGATCGACTACACGGTGCCAGCATCCATTTCGTCACCGAGGATCTGGACGGTGGACCGGTGGTGGTACAGGCCCAGGTAAGGGTCGAGACTGGCGACAACGCCGAGAGTCTGGCCGCCAGAGTGTTACAAAAGGAGCATTTGATCTATCCTCTGGCGATACGCTGGTTCGCTGAAAAAAGATTATCAATGGATGAGAATGGCAAGGTGGTAATGGATGGCAAACGGCTTGAAAAGCCCGTGGTATTCGCCCCTCAGGATTGCATCGGGTAACTGTGCAATGACAAGGCTCCGATACTGCTTCGGCTGGCTGTTGCTAATGACTGCACTTAGTTGCTGCATACCTCTGCATGCGGATGAAGGACAGTTGTTGAAACCCTTTTCTGCCACCTTCAGTGTTAAACGCAATATCATTCCTCTGGGTGAGCTCGAGCTTGAGTTCAAAGTGAATGAACAAGGCGAATATCACTATCATGCCCATACCTTGCCTGGGATGCTTGTGGGTTGGTTCAGTGCCGACGAGATCATCGAAGAGAGTTATGGAACGATGCTCAGCGGCTCTATCATGCCAATCAGTTATACCTACAATGACCAGGGAGAAGAGGATGATCGGGCTGAACTGAAATTTGATTGGCAGGTGGGTGAGGTCCATACCACCAGTAGCGGTATCACCTGGTCGCAATCCATCACGGCTGGCACCCAGGACAGGCTCAGTCAACAACTGCTCGTGCGTCTGCACCTGGCCGAGGGCAGGAAGGATATTTCCTACCAAGTGGCGGATGGTGGAAAGATAAAGAGTTATCGATTCCTGGTCGAGGGTGAGGAAAATATCGACACGCCCTATGGTCAGATGCGCTGTTTACGGGTGCGAAGAAGCAAGGAGTCACGCAAACCGGACTACACCATTTGGTTTGCCCCTGAGCTGGACTACCTACCGGTGCAAATCGAGCGTCAACAGTCCGGGCGTCTCTACCGGATGGTTCTGGATGAGATCACTCAAGAGACAAGTGAAGATTAGACCGGATACCAGGGCAAGTTAACATAGATAACCGCAACAAAAGACAAGGAGGTCTTGCATGCCGATTACCGATTGGCCCATGGACGAGCGACCGAGAGAAAAACTGCTTCGGCGAGGTCCCGAGTCCCTCTCGGACGCGGAGCTGCTGGCAATCTTCCTACGTACCGGAGTAGCCGGCCAGACGGCAGTAGACCTGGCGCGTAGCCTGCTTGGTGAATTCGGCGGCCTGTGCCATCTGTTGGGTGCCGATCAACAGCGATTCTGCCGGGCAAAAGGCCTGGGCAGCGCCAAATATGCCCAGTTGCAGGCGGTGCTGGAGATGGCCAGGCGATACTTGCATGAGCAGCTCGATGCAACCGAGGGATTGAGCAGTCCGCAGCAGACCCAGGACTACCTTCGAGCCAAGTTGCGTCACTATGCCTATGAGGTGTTCTCCTGCCTGTTTCTCGACAACCGCCACCGTGTCATTCGCTACGAGGAGCTGTTCAGAGGCACCATAGACGGCGCCAGCATCCACCCCAGGGAGGTTGTCAAACGAGCCCTGGAGCACAATGCAGCAGCCCTCATATTCGCTCACAATCACCCCTCAGGGGTCGCTGAACCGAGTAGGGCCGATCGACAGATCACCCAACGCCTCAAGGATGCCCTGGCCCTGGTGGATATCCGCGTCCTCGACCATATCGTGATCGGCGAGGGAGACGCGGTCTCTCTGGCGCAAAGGGGGATGATTTAACCTCTGATTCCATACCAGGTTTTGCTCGGGCAGAGGCGCTTGAGGGGACTCTTTCAGAGAAGTGGCATGGATGCCGCACAAGCCCCAACAGCACAGGGTTTAATACTCGGGACCGCCCCCTTACCCATCAATCACCACTTGCCTCTCACCCCGTACTCTGCTATAAATACGCGCCTTTCGCCCAGGGGATTAAATAATGTTCCCCATCCAGGGATAACTATTTCGAGGTTTGGACCATGTCAAAAGTCTGCCAAGTCACCGGCAAGCGCCCGGTCTCGGGAAACAACGTTTCCCATGCGCACAACAAGACCAAGCGCCGTTTTCTTCCCAATCTGCATACCCACAGATTCTGGGTGGAGAGTGAAAAGCGCTGGGTTCGTCTGCGTCTTTCCTCCAAAGGTATGCGCATCATCGATAAGAAGGGCATCGATTCGGTACTTGCCGAGATGCGCGCCCGTGGCGAAAAAGTCTAACCGAGGAGTAGAGAGTCATGCGTGATAAAATCAAACTCGTCTCCAGTGCCGGCACTGGTCACTTCTACACCACGACCAAGAATAAACGCAACCAACCGGGAAAGATGGAGATCAAGAAGTTCGATCCCAAGGTGCGCAAACACGTGATGTACAAGGAATCGAAGATCAAATAGATCTATCCCTTCCCTGGAAGAGACCCGTCCTTTTGGCGGGTTTTTTTATCTCTGGCGAATAATTTTTCCTGATTCACCATCATGCTCAGCCTGGCCTTACTCATCAGGTGCCGGCTTTTCCAAGAGAAGATTACCCGTGTCATCAGATGTACAACGCCAACCAGGTTCGAGCCAGGTTGTGGATGCCATTTCTGTGATCAGCGCCGGCCCGGTAAGCACCTGTCCAGCAGCCAGTTGCGCTCTCGCATAACAGGGCACAGGGGAATCCACCCCGCATAGGGTCAACAGCTCGCTAGCCTCGGCTGGCTGCGACCTGGTTGCACGATTCAATTCAATTGCCGTCTGCGGGCCATGCAGGGCCACACGAAGATTCACCAACTCGACAGATGCCGCCATGCGATGGCCATAGCGGGACTCATGCAGCTGATGAAAGTCATTCTCCACCTGGGCCAGGCTGCGCCAGGGAATTGTGAGGGTATAGGATTGCCCCAGATAGCGTAGATCCAGGGCATATTCAGCCTCGATCCGGTCCCTCTCGATGCCCTCACGCTCAAGATCTTCCACTCCCCCCTGGGCGAGCTGAGAAAGCGCCTGCCTGAGCTCACTATCGCTCAGGGTCTCGATCAGCCCAAGACGTGTGTGCACCAACTGGCGTCCAGGTCGGGTTGCCAGCATTCCCAGGGCGGAAAGGACACCCGCATTGACCGGCACCAGGGCTGCACGCATACCCAGGGCATCGGCCAGGGCACAGACGTGCAAACCGCCTGCCCCACCGAAAGAGACCAGGGTGAAACCTCGCGGATCAACTCCCCGCTCGACGGATATCACACGCAGGGCCCGGGCCATGTGTTCATTGGCAACCCTTATGACCCCCTCCGCCGCCCTCTCCGGTGAGAGCTCCAGCCGGGTCGCCAATCGATCCATCGCCTTTTCTGCCGCCTGCAGGTCGAGTTGCATACGTCCACCAAGAAAGGCGCTGCTTCGCAAGCGGCCGAGAATAAGGTTGGCATCGGTGACCGTCACCTCTCTGCCTCCACGCGCATAGCAAGCCGGTCCGGGATCGGCCCCGGCAGACTCCGGTCCCACCTGCAACATGCCACCTGTGTCCACCCATGCAAGTGAGCCGCCCCCCGCACCGATGGTATGCATATCCACCATCGGCACAGCCACGGGCCAGGGTCCGATATGGCCCTCCCGGGTCAAGCGGGGGCTGCCATCGATCAATGCCACATCGGTTGAAGTCCCACCCATATCGATTGTCAGGAGCTGCCTGCGGCCCGACGCCGCAGCCAGATATCCGGCACCCACCAACCCCCCCGCCGGACCTGAGAGTAGCATCCGCACCGCCTGCCGGGCGGCCTGGTCTGCCGCAATCGCCTCACCGGAACTCTGCATGACCGACAGACGAACCCCGCCAAGTCGCGCCTGTAAGCGCTCGATATAGCCCGCCACCAAGGGTCCCACCCAGCTATTCAGCCAGGTGGCTATACCCCGCTCATACTCACCGCTTGCCGGCAACACATCAGAGGAGCGGGAACAGAAGATAGCTTCAGGAATCACTGCCTCTATCTCCTTTTCGAAGTGATCATCGAGATAGCTGAACAGCAGGTTGATCGCGATCGCCTGTGGATCTCGACGGACAACCTCATCCTTTAGCATCTCAAGATCCTGAGCGGTCAAGGGCTCGACCACCTCTCCCTGGCTGTCAAGACGGCCACCGGTTTGCAGGCAGTCGTGCCCCGCAACTGGCGGTGCCATGGAGCGTGGCTGCAAATCATAGAGCTCACCACGGGCTTGGCGCCCGATGCTGAGAATATCCTGCAAGCCGCGATTGCCGATATAGAGTGTATGCACGCCTTTTCCCTCCAAGGCGGCATTGGTGGCGACAGTGGAGCCATGCACAATGACCAGGCCTGCTCTCTCCAGGCCCAGCTCATCTATACCCTGCAATATCGCCTGTTCCGGGGCCTGGGGTGTGGACAGCACCTTGTGGATCTGTATCTCCCCCGCTCGATAATAGACGAAATCGGTAAAGGTACCTCCGGTATCGACACCCAGCAGGCAACACCTTCCATCCTGGCGATCAAAGCCGTTCATTCACCATCCACCTCAGTTGCATGCAAACAAGAGAAGGTCTGCACCCTGTGCAGTATGGAGAATCCAAGCCTGAGGTCAATTCCTGCATGTATGGCTCTGAATTGTGGTGATTGGCGTATATTTGCGGATTGGTTCAAGCACGGGGTCTTGCATAGCGTTCAAAGGGTGATATGTTTGGCAAGTCTCTAACCTAGCGGCCATACAGTACTATGCTGATTGCCAATCAAACCACTTTGTAGGTGTCGATGCCTGAACTTTTAACCACCACCCAACTCAGTCGTCAGTTTGGCGGCACCCCTGTGGTTTCGCCTATCGATCTGCAGTTAAAGCCGGGAGATATCCTTGGATTATTGGGGCCCAATGGTGCGGGAAAATCGACCATCATGCGCATGCTCAGTGGTGACCTTGCACCCAGCGCAGGCACAATCAGCATCTGTGGGGAGGATCTTTTAATCCGTCCGATCCATGCCAAGCGATTTATCGGTTATCTTCCGGAGCGCCCACCCCTGCATCGTGACCAGACCGTGGATGAGTATCTGTGGGACTGTGCCCACTTGCACGGCCTGAAAAGGAGTCGATCGAGGGAGGCACGGGAACAGACTAAACAGCGCTGTGGCCTGGAACAGGCTGGGCGACGCCTGATCCGTAAGCTGTCCAAGGGTTATCAACAACGGGTCGGCCTGGCCCAGGCGATCATTCACAATCCCCGGGTTGTCATCCTGGATGAACCCACAGATGGATTGGATCCGGTACAGATCCGCCAGGTGCGTGAACTGATCCAGGAACTTGCGCCACGAAAGGGGGTGATTCTATCCAGCCATATCTTGCCGGAGATAGAAGCCACCTGTAACCGGGTCACTATTCTGCAACAGGGCAAGAGTGTCTACAGCGGGGAGATTACCCCACCAACCCAAACCAGTTATCGAATCGGTCTTGAACAGAGTCCGGCGCTGGATGCCCTCACTGCATTGGCAGCGGTTGCCGGCGCGGAACAGCTACATTCCGACTACTATCGCATCAGTTTGAAGTCGGGGTGCCAACCCAGCGAGCTGGCACAACAGATCCTGGCCCAGGGATGGGGATTGATTGAGCTGAAACCAGAGAGGATAAGCCTGGAGCAACTGTTTCTAGAGGCTACCACCGGAGGGGTTTCATGACCGCCTATCTGGCTTGGATGGAGTGGCGGCGTTTCATGCGCACCCCCCTGGCCTGGATTATCTTCAGCCTCGGCCTGTGCCTGTTGAGCTGGCAGTTTCTCGCCACCCTTGAGATCTTCAACGGCATGCAGCCATCCCAGCGCAGCCTGGGATTGAGCCATCACCTTGGTTTACAACTCTACGGCCTCGCCTCAGTGCTGATCCTGATTATCACACCAATTCTTACTATTCGCAGTTTCAGCGAGACCTTCCGCAACGGCAGTTACGCCCTCCTCAGCAGCGCACCGCTGTCAAACCTCAGCATATTGTTAGGCAAGTTTCTCGCTATCCTGATCTATCAGTTGTTGTTCATTCTGATCCCGTTTCTGCTTTGCATCAGCCTCTCTGTCGGCACCCAACTCGACTACGGATTGCTGCTTGCCGCCACCCTTGGATTGCTACTCCTGAGCGGCGGCTTTACCGCCATAGGTCTCTACTTCTCGGTACTCAATGAGAATCCGGGAATCGCCATCGCTGGCAGTTATGGTCTGCTGCTGTTGATTTCACTGCTCGATCAAAACACAGAGGGCGGCGGTTTCATCCACTGGCTGGCCTGGCCCTCCCACTACCTGGACCTGCAACTGGGTCTCGTCAGCATCAGCGATCTGAGCTATTTTCTGCTCCTGATGGTCTTCTTTCTGGGGCTGGCTCTATACAGGCTGGACAAGAGGCGCCGCGGATGATGACCTGGATCGGTTCACGCCTCAACGATCTACTGTTCCATCTGATGATGGTCGTCTTGCTGGTGCTATTGGCTTGGCTTAGTAGTCGTTATGACAACCAGTGGGATTGGACCCACCAGGGCAGTAACAGCCTCAACCCGATCAGTATTGAAATTCTACAACGCACTCCGGGTGAACTGAGTGTCACGGCATATGTAGGAGAAACGGCCAAACTGCGTGATCGGATACAGCGTTTTGTGGCCCGTTATCAGCGCCATAAACCAAATATTGAATTGACCTTCATCGACCCCCTGCGCCACCCGGACGAAGCACGCCGCCAGGGCATCAGTCTATCCGGTGAGATTGTATTGCGGCATATGCAAAGGGAGGAGCGTATCCAGAAAGTGGACGAGGAGCAGTTCAGCAACGCCATCCTGCGCCTGAGTCGTGACAATGCCTTCTGGATTGCGGGGCTTAGTGGTCATGGGGAGCGGGACCTTACCGGCAGGGCCAACCATGACCTGGGTGAGTTCGGCAAATCCCTCAAGCAACAGGGCTACCAGATAGCAGGACTCGATCTCGCAACCACACCCAGCCCCCCCGACAACACTGCGTTGTTGCTCATCGCCTCACCCGTCCGACCCTTATTGTCAGGCGAGATTGAGCGAATTTCCGACTATATTTCAGGGGGTGGCAACCTGTTGATATTGAGCGATCCCGGCAACTGGATCATCGAGGATTTGATCCAGCAACTGTTCGCCATCGAGCAGTTGCCCGGCACCATCGTGGATGCCAACGGCAAGGCATTGGGCATTGATAATCCGGCCGTCGCCGTGGTGCCCGAATATCCCGATCACGCCGCCACCCAGGGATTCAATCTGCTAACCCTGTTTCCCCAGTCTGCAGCCCTTTCCGCCACTGAGCAAATGGAGTGGAAAACCACCCCCCTGTTGCAGACCCTGGATAAGAGCTGGAACGAAACCGGTCCCCTGAGCGGTGAAATCGAACGCGACCCGCTGGCTGGCGAGGAGGCCGGGCCTCTCACCATCGGCATTGCCCTCAGTCGACAACATGCGGAGAAGCAGCAACGGATTCTGATAATCGGTGATGGTGACTTTCTTGCCAACAGCTATCTCAACAATGCGGGTAATCTCGATCTCGGCCTCTCCCTCTGCCGCTGGCTGGTGGGCGATGATCAACTGATCGGCATACCCGCGCCCCAGGCCAGCGACCAGGAACTGCACCTCTCAAGGCTGGCCGTCGGCACGATCGGCCTCGGCTCACTGATTGTACTCCCGCTGCTGCTGCTACTGACCGGTAGCGTCATGGGTTGGCGGCGAAATCGTGCCTAGCGATGATGTCGAGAGTCAAAATCAATCTGCTGCTGCTAGTTGTCGCCGGCCTCTTGGGACTGCTGGTATGGTTATCCCAACCCTCCCCCCTTCCCCCACTCACACGGCTCGATCCACAACAGATCGAACGGATCAGAATCAACGATCTTCAGGGGCGTGAGATCGAATTGATTATGTTTGAGAACCGATGGCTGAGCGGTAACCAACCCGCCGATCAAACCCGCGTCGGACAACTGCTGAAAATCTGTCAGACCCCAAGTCTGCGTCGATTCGCGGCGCCAGATGACCTGGCCCCCTACGGCCTGGCCCCTGCCCCCATCGTGATGAGACTGAATGACTCGACACTCAGCTTCGGCAACAACGACCCGGTGAATGGCTGGCGCTATGTGCATCATCAGGGGGAGGTGCACCTGATTGCGGATGGCTTCTATCACCACCTCGTCGCACCGGCCGGGGACTGGCTCGCGAAATCATCAGATTGATGTGAGAACCAGATCAGATGCCTGAACTGCCGGAGGTCGAAACCACTTGCCGGGGCATCGCCCCCCATATCACCGGGCAACGCATACGCCAGGTCATCATACGTCAGCCCAGATTGCGCTGGCCGATCCCCGAGGATCTGCCACGCCTGTTACAGGGACGAAAGCTGTTATCGGTGGCCAGGCGTGGAAAATACCTGTTGCTCTCCTTTCATCACGGCACCCTGATCATCCATCTGGGGATGTCCGGCAGCCTGCGCCTCGTCAAAGCAAACACAGCGGCACAAAAACATGACCACTTCGACCTCCAACTGGGGAATGGTCGACAACTAAGATTGCGGGACCCCAGGCGCTTCGGCGCAGTGCTCTGGACCGATCAACCGGTCATGAACCACCCCCTGCTCGTCGATCTCGGCCCGGAACCCCTTGGAGACCGGTTTGACGGTGAATATCTCCATACCCGGGGTAAGAGCCGACGTATCCCGATCAAACAACTGATTATGGACAGTAAGACCGTGGTCGGTGTGGGGAACATCTATGCCAACGAATCCCTGTTCCGCGCCGCCATCCATCCCACCCGGCCCAGCAATAGGATCTCATATCAACGCTACCTGAGATTGGCAGAGGAGATCCGCAATGTGCTCAGGGAGGCAATTACACAGGGTGGTACCACGTTGCGGGATTTCCTCAATGAGGATGGTAATCCCGGCTACTTCGCCCAATCGCTCCTGGTCTACGGTAAATCGGGAGAGCCCTGCCCTAAATGTGGCAAGGCCATTCGCAGCAAAACCATCGGGCAGCGCTCCACCTTCTTCTGCCCCGGCTGTCAGCATTGAGTGATATTGAC
>NATW01000135.1 GCA_003094555.1 gamma proteobacterium symbiont of Ctena orbiculata | reverse complement strand
CGGTCAGTCCTCAACTGCGAAAACAGCTGCGTCTATCCAATCAGCGGGGTGTGGTGGTCGAATCGGTCACCGGACAGGCTGCCCGGGAAGCCGGTATTCAGCAGGGTGACATCATCATGATGATTAACAAGCAAGAGATTGAGGGAGTAGAACATTTTAATAGACTGGTCAAGGAGTTACCTGCGGATAAAACAGTGCCTTTACTGGTGCATCGCAACACCGGGCCGATCTTTCTGGCGTTGCGCGTCCCTGAAGAGTGAGCTCACTTCGCTTCTACTATAGAGAGGGCTGCCATCTCTGCGATGACATGCTGCAGGAACTAGAGCGGTTGCAAACGGAGTGGAGGTTTGAGCTTATCCAGGTCGACATCGACCGCTATCCCGCCATACGGGAGAAGTATCACACCCGGATACCCTTGCTGGAAGATCACCAGGGAAGGTGTCTGAGTGAGTATTTTCTCGATCAGGCGACACTTCTAAGCTATTTGCAGGGCGCTTGATTTGCTATCATTGCCCGTTTGCGGCATCAAGCAACGATTGAAACGCCCCGAGAAGGGGCGTTTCTATTTTTCGATAAGATATTCAGGGCGCTATGGCTGATTTGCAACACATTCGTAATTTCTCGATCATTGCCCACATCGATCATGGAAAATCGACCATTGCGGATCGGTTCATCCAGATGTGCGGGGGATTGACCGATCGGGAAATGGCGGATCAGGTGTGTGACTCCATGGACCTGGAGCGTGAACGGGGCATCACCATAAAGGCCCAGAGCGTAACCCTCGAATATCGGGCTGAAAATGGCGAGACCTATCAGCTGAATTTTATCGATACCCCGGGGCATGTGGATTTCTCCTATGAAGTATCCCGTTCCCTCTCCGCCTGCGAGGGTGCGTTGCTGGTGGTTGACGCCGCCCAGGGTGTGGAAGCTCAGAGTGTTGCCAACTGCTATACCGCCATCGAACAGGGATTGGAAGTGCTGCCCGTGCTGAACAAGATCGATCTGCCTTCCGCTGAACCCGAGCGGGTTATCAACGAGATCGAGGAGATTATCGGGCTGGATGCAGAAAATGCGATTCGGGTCAGCGCCAAAACAGGCCTTGGCATCGATCAACTGCTAGAGCAGCTGGTAGCGACCATCCCACCCCCCTCGGGTGACTCAGAGGCGCCTTTGCAGGCCCTGATCATCGATTCCTGGTTCGACTCCTATGTGGGTGTGATCTCGCTTATTCGTGTCATGAATGGCGTGATCAGGCCGAAGGACAAGATGCGCATCATGTCCACAGGGCGGGTTTTCCAAGTGGAAAAAGTGGGGGTGTTCACACCTAAACAACTCGCCAAGCCTCAACTTGGAAGCGGCGAAGTGGGTTTTGTCATTGCGGGTATCAAGGAGATCGATGGTGCCCCGGTTGGTGACACCATCACCCTCGAAAATCGCCAGGCGGCTGCGCCATTGCCTGGATTCGAGGAGATGCACCCCCGGGTCTTCTCCGGTCTCTATCCTGTCAGCTCAGATGATTATGAGGCCTTACGGGATGCCCTGCAGAAGCTGCGCCTCAACGATGCTGCGTTGCACTATGAGCCGGAGACCTCACAAGCCTTGGGATTTGGCTTCCGCTGTGGATTTCTTGGCATGCTGCATATGGAGATAGTCCAGGAGCGCCTGGAACGGGAATATGATCTCGATCTGATCACCACCGCACCTTCAGTGGTGTACGAGGTGTTGAAAAACAATGATGAACTGATTCATATCGAGAATCCTGCCGCCTTACCCGATCCGAGCATGATTGCAGAGGTTCGCGAACCCGTGATCATTGCAACGATTTTGGTGCCCCAGGACTATTTGGGCAATGTGATCACACTTTGTATTGAAAAGCGTGGTGCGCAGAAGAATATGCAGTATCTTGCAGGTCAGGTTCAGTTGAGTTACGAATTGCCGATGAATGAGGTGGTGCTGGATTTCTTCGACCGACTCAAGTCGGTCAGCCGGGGGTATGCATCGTTTGAATATGAATTCACCCATTTTCAGGCGGCCCCACTGGTGAAGCTGGATGTGCTGATCAATGGCGAACGGGTGGATGCCCTCTCTTTGATCGTACATAAAGATCAGGCTCAGGGACGCGGCCGTGAGCTGACATCGAAAATGAAAGAGATTATTCCGCGGCAGATGTTTGAAGTTGCTATCCAGGCAGCAATCGGCAATAAGATCATCGCACGTACCACGGTCAAGGCGCTGCGCAAGAATGTAACAGCCAAATGTTATGGGGGCGATATTACACGTAAGCGTAAACTGCTTGAGAAACAGAAAGCGGGGAAAAAGCGCATGAAACAGGTTGGCAAGGTCGAAATACCACAAGATGCCTTTCTTGCTGTACTGCAGGTAGGTAAGGATAATTAGCTCTTCAGGAGAGGAATCAACAAAAAATGAATTTTGATTTTCCTACATTTCTTGTTGTCGCCAGTGCCCTGACAGGTGGCATTTGGTTATTGGACAGCATCTTTTTGGCGCCGAAGCGCCGTCGCTTGGCGACTGATCAAGGTGTGGACACAGATGAAGTGCCAACTGTCAGAAAAGAGCCTCTGATAGTTGAGTACTCTCGTTCTTTCTTTCCTGTGATATTCGCCGTATTGATACTCCGCTCATTTCTGGTGGAGCCGTTTCGTATTCCTTCGGGGTCAATGATGCCGACACTGCTGGTCGGTGATTTTATTCTGGTGAATAAATTCAGCTATGGTATCCGCTTGCCCGTGCTGAACAAGAAAATTATAGAACTTGGCGATCCGCAACGGGGTGACCCGGTTGTCTTCCGCTACCCGAAGCAGCCTTGGGTGGACTATATCAAGCGTGTGATCGCTGTGCCTGGAGATACCATCCATTACCGAAACAAGGTCCTGTATGTGAATGGTAAGACCATGTCGCAAACACCTGTTGGTCGTTATACGGGTGTTGGTAGCGGCGTACGCATGACCGGCGCTATCATGGCCGTGGAAGATCTTGATGGGACTGATCACTCGGTGCTGATCAATCCACTCGCGCCAGACCTGCCCATGGGGTGCCGGGTCTTGAGCCAGGGCCCGATAACGATTCCTGAAGGTCACTATTTCGTAATGGGAGATAATCGGGACAACAGTAACGACAGTCGCTGTTGGGGGCTGGTACCTGATGAGAATCTTGTGGGTAAGGCCTTCGGTATTTGGATGAACTGGGACTCGGAAATTGATGCATTCCCACCAATTGCATGGGAACGTATTGGAAAAGGTATTGAATAGTCATTTTTTAAATCAACTTGCTGAATAGTGTGATATCAGCTATTTGTGCGAATTATTCATGAATTATCGAGGTACCTCGAATGCAATCACTACAGAAACAAAAAGGACTCACTGCTATCAGCATACTGGTGATCCTGATCGTAGCGGGTTTTTTAGTCTATGTCGGGATCAAGATCACACCTGTCTACATCGATCACTATGCGATTAAATCAACCCTCCAAACGGTGAAAAACGAGCCTTTAGCCGCGCGTAAATCGAAACGGGACATTCGCGATATGATTACCAAAAGGCTCTATATAAACAATATCCGTCATGTCAACCGGGATCACATAAAGATAGAACGCGCTGGTAAGACAACTAAAATTAACATCGCTTACGAGGAGCGTCGCCACATTGCGTTTAACCTCGCTGTGGTAATGACCTTTGCAGAATCTGTTGAGCTAAGCGCCAATTGAAAGCTGATGTCAATAAGCTGTGTCGAGAACTGGGTTACCGTTTCAAAGATCCACAATTGCTAGAACAGGCGCTGACTCACCGCAGTGCCGGCGGAAAAAACAACGAGCGTTTGGAATATCTCGGCGATGCGATTCTGGGCTTTATTATTGCCGACGAACTGTACAACCATTTTCGCGATGCAACCGAAGGCCAGTTGAGCAGATTGCGTTCAAGCCTGGTCAAGCGCGACACCCTGGCCGAGGTGGCGCGTGACTTCAAGCTTGGCGACTACCTGCATTTGGGGCAGGGTGAACTGCGTAGTGGCGGACAAAGCAGAGACTCGATTCTGGCAGACGGTGTAGAGGCGATCTTCGCTTCGATCTACCTCGATGGGGGTTACGCGGCCTGTCGCGAGGTGATAGAGACAATTTTCCAGCCACGTCTTGGGAAGATGAACCTGGAGCATCATCGCAAGGACCCCAAGACTGAGTTGCAGGAGTATCTGCAGGGGAAAAAGGTTGATTTACCTGGATATGAGATAGTGAATATCAATGGTGACCCCCATAACCAACTCTTTACCGTGGACTGTGTCGTGACCGGCTTGGGAAAGAAAACTACCGGGCAAGGTTCCAGCAGGAGAAAAGCCGAGCAGGATGCCGCGTCGAGAATGCTGGCGCATTTGAAAGATGAGTAAATCTAAAAACCATTGTGGATATGCTGCAATCGTCGGTAGGCCCAATGTTGGCAAGTCGACGCTTCTGAATCGCCTCCTGGGTATCAGACTGGCCATTACTTCGCACAAGGCGCAAACCACTCGACATACAATCCTGGGCATCAACACCCTCCCTGCAGGGCAGGTGATCTATGTGGATACACCAGGCATCCATGCGCGCAGTGACAATGCCATGAACCGCTATCTCAACCGCACCGCCAAAACTGCGCTGGCGGATGTGGATCTGCTGATTTTCGTGGTCGAGGCATTGAGTTGGACCAGTGAGGATGAAAAGGTGTTGGCCTTGATAAAACAGATCGAAACCCCAACCATAATCGCTGTCAACAAGGTCGATCGTATCAAACAGAAAGAACGCTTATTGCCCTATCTCTCTGACATGGCTGAGCGACATTCATTTGTTGACATTGTTCCGGTGTCGGCTAAAAACGGCAGAAATCTGGATACACTGCAAGAACTGGTGCTGAGGGCACTACCGGAAGCTGATAACTTCTATCCAGAAGACCAGTTGACCGACAGACCCGAAAAATTCTTCGCGGCTGAGATGATACGGGAACAGATTACCAGGAGATATGCCAAGGAGCTGCCCTACGCGGTGTCAGTTGAAATCGAACGTTTTGAGGAGCTGTCAGGGCTGTATAGAATCAATGCGGTGATCTGGGTTGAAAAGTCCGGGCAGAAGGGAATCCTCATCGGAAAAGATGGGCAGGCCCTCAAGGAAGTGGCTGTCCAGGCGAGGAAGGCGATGCAACAGTTCTTCGCATGCAAGGTTCACTTGGAACTCTGGGTGAAGGTAAAAAAGAGTTGGTCCAGCGATGAGGCAGCATTAGTTCGTTTAGGTTACGGTGAAACTCAGTAGGGTCTTGATGAATGAATTAAGACCGGCATTTGTCATACATCGGAGAGACTATCGTAATACCAGCCTGTTATTAGAGCTCTATCTCGCCGATCAGGGGAGGTTGCCGGCGATAGCCCGCGGTGCCAAATCCGGTCGTTCCACACGTGCGATGTTATTGCAACCATTCTCCCCGCTGCGGATTTCATTGAGTGGTAGGGGTGAGGTCAAGAGCCTTACCCAGGTAGAGCCGGATGGTCGCCCCTATCGATTGCAGGGAGAGAGGATCTATTGCGGTATCTACCTGAATGAGCTATTAACCCGACTATTGCAGCGAGGGGATCCCAATCCAACCCTGTATGTCAATTATCAATATACACTAGACAGACTTGCCTCCGGGGAGTCACCCGATCAATGTTTACGTGATTTCGAGGTCTGTCTCATAAAGGAATTGGGCTATGGCATGTTGTTGGATCGCACCGCAGATACGGATCAACCGATAGAGTCGGAGCAGACCTATGATTATCATATAGAACATGGCCCTGTGTTGGTCAAAGGTGGCGCTGAATCAGACGCTGGAATTCATGGGCGGACACTGATTTGTCTGCATCGTGGTGAGCGGCTGGATGAGCAGGGGAAGGCAGAAGCAAAACAGTTGATGCGAAGGGTCATCAGCTATTATCTGGGGGACAGGCCCCTTAAAAGCAGAGAACTATTTCAATCCTTGAAATAGCCCTGGATAACCTTAAGACTTCTAGATGAAGGTTCTAACTGAGATGAACAAAGACGAGATTTTACTGGGTGTCAATATCGATCATGTTGCGACCTTGCGCCAGGCCCGCGGGACCCGCTATCCGGAACCTGTCCAAGCGGCACTGGTTGCTGAGCAGGCAGGTGCAGATGCCATCACCCTGCATTTACGGGAGGATCGCAGACATATCCAGGATAGGGATGTGGAGATTTTAAACGATATACTGCAAACCCGGATGAATCTTGAGATGGCTGCAACAGCGGAGATGGCCGCCATCGCGACTCGATTCAGCCCTCATGATTGCTGTTTGGTACCGGAAAAGCGTGAAGAGTTGACCACAGAGGGTGGTTTGGATGTGGCCGGTAATCTTGACTATATGACCGACTATTGCGGTGAACTCAATGATGCCGGCATCCGTGTATCACTCTTTATCGATGCTGATCACAAGCAGTTAGAGGCCGCCAGGGAGACCGGTGCGCCGGTGGTTGAAATACATACTGGCCACTATGCCGATGCGGGATCGGTCGGAGCCAGACGCGCCGAACTGGAACGGATTATCAAAGCCGTAGAATATGGAAACAGCCTTGGATTACAGGTTAATGCCGGTCATGGGCTTGATTATCACAATGTCAAAGCCGTGGTGGACATCGCTGGCATAACAGAGCTGAATATTGGACATGCCATCATTTGTCGTGCACTTTTCTTTGGTCTGGATCGTGCGGTAAAAGAGATGAAGGCGCTATGCCGTACTATGACTGATGACTAGATTTGTCATTTGATCAGTTAGTGAGTTGTGTGCGCATCACAATTGCCAGGACTACTAGAACCAAGGTGGCAATCCAAACTGCAATGTAGATTCTCATGGCCCGCTTGGCCTTGGTCTTTTCGGCCCAGGTGCGGGGCTGGATTCCCTTGACCAAAAACACCAGTTTGGCAGCCAGATTGACGCACACGATATTGGCCACGAGTAAGAGCGCCGCTCCCATCGCCAGGTCCACTTGCCAGTGACCCAGGGTCAGGCCAACCGCGGCGGCTGGCGGTAGCAGGGCGACCGCCACCATGACACCGACCAATACACTCGGAAGCCCGGTGGTGAGTGAGAGTGCCGCGGCTGCTCCCGAGGCAAGGGCAAGGGCGAGTGAGTCCATGCCGACCTCTGTACGTGCGAGTAGTTCAGGGCTGCCCAGGCCAAAGGGCCAAAGCACCCCAATGACAAACGAAAAACCGATAGCGATAACGGTACCTGTGAGTAAGGATTTGAGGGAATTCTTCATCAGGTGAACGTCCCCCAATGCAGTGCCCAAACCAAAAGCAAGATTGGGACCCAATAGGGGGGCAATGACCATTGCGCCGATGATCACCGCAACATTGTCTTTCACAAGGCCGATTGCCGCGACTATGGTGGATAGGATGACGAGAATGACAAAGTTAGTGTCAAGGCGGGCATTTTTATCAACTGCAGCATACATGGCTTCCCGCGTCGAAGTGGCGGAGTCTTCCACTCTCTCCTGGTCGGTCCTTGCCCTGGGCAGGGTGGCATCAACGGGAAATACGATGATGCGGGCGGTTGATTGAGCGCCAAGAATGTTCTGCAGTGCGTCGAGAACGGGTTGCACGTTCTCATCAGTGACCAGCATACGTATCGGTTGCCTGCCATCCTCTCCCTCCTGCCCAAGCCTGAAATCCCTTGCCTTGTACTTCTCCGCAATAATGGAAATCGTCGGTTGGCTGCTGGCTTTCGCGATAACCTCTATCAGTTTCATTTCTTGTGTTTACTCATATCAAAAGCAAAGAAAAAAGATTTAACCGCAATTGAACGCGAATTTCCGCATAATTTACGCCAATGTGATTGTTTTTTACATACGGCATACGCGCAACAGGAGATGGCCTGGATTGTCATTTGATGGATTATTGATCTTTTACCGGTATCTCTATCAGCTCTGTGCAGATAGGCGCCAGGTCCAGGCCTGTCGAGTTGCGCAAATGCGTGGCGCGTTGTTTCAAAGTGGCCAGGGTAGGGGGGCGCGATAGGCTGCAATACAGGATCATGTTACTCATGTCTGGCACGTCATATATCAAGATCCATGGAAAAGTCCTACGCATCCTGACCAGCACCCCAACCACTTCTGATTTTGATCTTGGCAGCAGATTGACAGCAAACACACCCTGTTTATTTAATCCGCGAGCTGCGTGCATTATAAAATCTGCGGAGAGATAAGAGCTGGCACTTTCCTGACCGGGATAGACGTCGGATATCAATACGTCAAAATTTTGCTGATTGACCTCTAGATAGTGCTGCGCCGGCATCTGCATGACCCTGTGGCTTGAGGGTATGTGGAAATGTTGTTTGGTGAGCTCAATCAATTTGGCGTCTATCTCGACTGAAACCAACTCCATCTCGGCAAATTGCGACAAAATAAATCTTTCAATCGATCCTGAACCCAAACCCAGGTTGAGGAGTTTATTAGGTCGCTGGGAAAACAGGAGTGAACAAATCAGCCCTTGAATGTAGCTTAGTAGTGGGTATGCAGGCTCATCCAGTAGCATTACTGATTGAATCGAACCGTCAGCAAAGCGGATCCAGCGTAAGCCGTCATACTCATAAATCTCGTATCCAGCTGGATTCGCCGCTTGTGTCGTTACTTTTTTTGCGGGAACAGTGAGAAGATGCTCAATGTTGATGCTGTATTGCACTGTCTTGAGCATGAGTCTCTCTGCAGCGATGGGTATTGCGACTCCCTGAGGGAGGATGGGACTATAAAAACTATGTTGATTGGTTATCCATTGATGTAACTAACCAATTGTTCGATGACGAATTGCTGTTCTTCGATAATCGCTTTCACCAGATCACCGATTGATATAATACCGATAAGCTCGTCATCCTGCATGACCGGCAGGTGACGGATACGTTTTTCTGTCATGATTGCCATGCACTCTTCAGGGGTCTGTCCAGGGTTGATCACTACAACCTGGCTGGTCATGATCTCCTTTACCTGGGTCTCTTTCGATGTGCGGCCCTTGAGAATGATATTGCGGGCATAATCACGCTCGGAAAAGAGCCCTGCGACCTTTTCGTTTTCCATAACGACCAGCGAACCGATACCTTTGTCAGCCATCAATTTCAAGGCATCGAATACTGACGTATTGGGTTCGATGGTTTCTACGTCATGCCCCTTTCGTTGTAAGAGTTGATTCACTGTTTGCATATCTCTGCCTCCTGTGGGTGTTTTTTTAGTTTGTGCCCTGATCCCTTACTATCCTGGATTCCCCATAATAATAGATCATCAATCCCAGGAAGAGGGAAATCAGTACTGCGTTCAGATGTTGAATCAGGGTAAAATCCCGGTTATGAGATACAAAACCATTGAAGAATTTGTCGGTAATACACCCCTGGTCAGACTACAGCGCCTGCCTGGTGAAAGCAGTAATACCCTGCTGGTGAAGCTGGAGGGGAATAATCCCGCCGGTTCGGTCAAGGATAGGCCTGCAGTCAGCATGATCAGTCATGCTGAGGCACGCGGAGATATCAAGCCCGGTGATACCCTGATCGAAGCCACCAGCGGTAACACGGGGATTGCCCTGGCAATGGCGGCTGCAATCAAGGGTTATCGGTTGATCCTGGTGATGCCGGAGCATATGAGTCTGGAGCGGCGCGCAGTGATGCGGGCATTCGGCGCTGAGTTGGAGCTGACCCCTAAGGAGGGCAGTATGGAGGCTGCCATCGACAAGGCAAGGGCGCTGGAAGCGGCCGGCAGGGGGTTGATTCTGGATCAGTTTTCCAACCAGGATAATCCCCAGGCCCATATAGAGGGCACCGGCCCCGAGATCTGGCGGGATACCAATGGTGAAGTGACCCACTTCGTCAGTGCCATGGGCACCACAGGCACGATAATGGGTACCTCAACCTATCTCAAACAGCAGAATGAAGCGATCGAAATCGTTGGCGTTCAGCCCATGGAGGGTTCAAACATACCCGGCATTCGCCGTTGGCCTGAGGCCTATCTGCCAAAGATCTTCGATGCCTCCAAGGTTGATCGCATTATCGATGTATCTCAGACGGATGCGGAAGAGATCACACGCCAGTTGGCGGCGAAGGAGGGGATTTTCGCCGGCATCTCGTCCGGTGGAGCCGTTGCCGCGGCACTGAAACTATCCACCATGGTGGAGGATGCGGTAATTGTTTCTATCATCTGCGACAGGGGAGACCGCTACCTCTCCACCGACGTTTTCCCCAGCAGCTGAAATGGGGCGTAGACGCAGACGCAAGCCACTCCCGACGGAGCCGGTTGAAGCAGAGATCGAATCCCTGACCCAGGACGGAAAAGGCGTGACCCACATAGAGGGAAAGGCGACCTTTGTGTATGGTTCGCTGCCTGGGGAACGGGTGCGTTTCCTCTATACCGGCCGGCAGCGCAAATACGATGAGGGCAGGGTGGTGGAAGTCATGCAGCCCTCATCACAGCGAGTCGAACCCCGTTGCAGTCAATTCGGTATTTGTGGGGGTTGCGGCCTGCAGCATCAAAAACCGGAGGCCCAGGTAGCGAGCAAGCAACAGGCCATGCTGGATGCCTTGAAGCATATCGGTAAGGTGGCGCCTGATGAGATACTCGCCCCGCTGCTTGGGGAGTCGGTCTGGGGCTATCGCCGCAAGGCCCGCTTGGGAGTGCGTTATGTGCCGAAGAAGGGTGGCACCTTGGTGGGATTTCGCGAACGGGGCTCCTCCTTCGTTGCCGATATCGATGAGTGCCATATCCTGCATCCCCGGGTCGGCGAGCTGTTGCCCCAGCTGAGTGCACTGATCGATCAGTTGTCGATACGTGATCAAATCCCCCAGATCGAAATGGCCATGGGTGATGAGGAGTGCATTCTGATCTTTCGCATGCTCTCGGCGCCCTCTGACGATGATCTTATGAAACTTGCCATATTCGGTCCGCAGTATCGGATAGCCGTCTATCTCCAGGAAGGCGGACCGGAGACCATCCGTCCATTGGATTTTGAACCCACAACCCTCAGCTATGACCTGCCTGATTTTGATCTGCAACTAGATTTTCTGCCGAATGACTTTACCCAGGTGAATACGGATATCAATCGCCAGATGATAAAGCGGGCGATCGCATTGCTCGGGTTGCAGGCCGAAGACCGGGTGTTGGATCTGTTTTGCGGGCTTGGCAACTTCACCCTGCCGTTGGCGCTTTCTGCCGGGCATGTCACAGGTGTCGAGGGTGATAGCGGGCTGGTCACCCGGGCCAGAGAGAATGCATTACGTAACGGCATCGACAATGTTACCTTCTTTACTGCTAATCTTTACGGGGAATTGGATAATGAACCCTGGCTCATGCAGCAGTTCAATAAGGTGTTGCTTGACCCACCCCGGAGTGGTGCGGTGGAGATACTCGAGCACCTGCCCAAGCTGGGTGCTGAACGTATCGTCTATGTCTCCTGTTATCCGGGAACCCTGGCGCGGGATGCCGGTATACTGGTACATGATCTCGGTTATCGTCTGATGAGTGCTGGTGTGATGGATATGTTTCCGCACACCGCCCATGTGGAGTCTATCGCACTCTTTGAGAAGGGCTGATCCCGCTGTCGATGATTTCAAGGTGAATGATATATGGCTTTAGAAATTGAGCGTAAGTATCTGGTAATAAATGATAAATGGCGTGATAGCGTTGTCAGGGAGTCGGTCATGAAGCAGGGTTACCTGGCCAATGTTCCCAACGCCAGCGTACGCGTCAGGGTGGCGGATAATAAGGCTCGATTGACCATCAAAGGGAGAAACGAGGGTATCAGCAGGAGTGAGTTTGAATACCCCATACCGCTGCAGGATGCACAGGAGATCCTGAATGGCCTGGTTGCCGGCGCAATGATCGAAAAGGTACGTTATCAGGTCAGGTGCGGTGAGCATGTATGGGATCTGGATGTCTTTGATGGGGCCAATCGCGGCTTGATTGTCGCCGAGGTGGAACTGGGCTCTGAGGAGGAGGCGTTTCAGATGCCGGAATGGGCGGGTGAGGAGGTCTCCTCGGATAGCCGCTACTACAACGCAAGCCTGGTCACTCATCCCTATTGCGATTGGTAGCGGATCAGATGTTGGCATGGCGTCAGCTTACAACCCTGCTGTTGATGTCACTCTTTCTCCATGCCTGCTCCACATCAGAGGTGGATGATTCGATACGCATGGGTCTGGCATCGGCGCCCATCACCCTGGATCCCCGCTATGCCACCGATGCCACGTCAGAACGGATTAACAGGCTCCTCTATCAACGCCTGGTGGGTTTCGATGAGCAGAGTATGCCAGTTCCGGATATCGCCGATTGGCAACGCTTGTCTTCACATCACTATCGCTTTCGTCTGAATTCCAAGGCCGGTCGTTTCTCCCATGGGCCAGCCTTGACGGCTGATGACGTAATCGCGACCTACCAGTCTGTCCTGGATGAAGACAATACATCACCGAAACGTTCGGCACTCACGCTGATCGAGAGCCTATCCAAGGTTGATGAATCGAGCATCGATTTCAAACTATCGCGGGCAGACCCCCTGTTTCCCGCCTATCTGACCCTGGAAATTCTCCCCGCGGATCTGATCGCCGGCAATCATGACTTCACTCAACAACCGGTTGGTAGTGGTCCTTTCTCCTTGCATGCCTGGCCAGTGGCGGGAAAACTCGTGTTACAGCGAAGAGACGACAAGCAGATGTTTGAGTTCCTGGAGGTAAAAAACCCGACAGTAAGGGTTTTGAAGCTACTCAGGGGTGAGATAGATATGCTGCAGAACGATATCTCGCCGGAACTGATCGGATACCTGGAATCCCAACCCGCGATCCAAATAGCACGTCGCCATGGAAGTAACTTCACCTATATCGGCTTCAATCTCAGGGATCCCCGTATCGGAGACTCCAGGGTGCGCCGGGCCATTGCCTATGCCATCGACCGGCAGGCAATCATCGAACATGTCATGCATGGTGCGGCGCGCCAGGCTGAAGCACTCTTGCCGCCTGAGCATTGGGCAGGTGCGGCCTCATTGATGGCGCACGGCCATGATCCCGGGAAGGCAGTCTCGTTACTGACCGAGGCAGGATATGGCACTGAAAATCCATTGCGCCTGGTCTACAAGACCTCCAGTGATCCCTATCGAATACGGCTTGCCACAGTGATTCAGAGTCAACTCAAGGCGGTTGGCATCGAGGTTGAGTTGCGAAGCTATGACTGGGGCACGTTTTTTGGTGATATCAAGGGAGGAAACTTCCAGCTCTATAGCCTGAGTTGGGTCGGCATCCGCACCCCGGATATCTTCAGATATATCTTTGCCAGTGACTCACTGCCCCCCACGGGAGCCAATCGTGGACGCTATTCCAGCCTGGCAGTCGACCGGTTGCTGCAGCAGGTTGAATCGGCTGGTACCCTGGAGAGGCAGGCGAATCTCTACCATCGGATACAGCAACAAATTCATCAGGATCTGCCCTATGTCCCACTCTGGTATGAGGCACAGGTGTCGGCGTCGAATCCGAGGATCAGCGGCTATCGGTTAATGGCGGATGGCAACTATGACGGACTTGGATTGGTAAGGCTCAGGCAGTCACAGGAAGCAAGAGATGCCCAGATTGCAGCTGCGTATTGATCTCTCTCGGCAACGTTTGGTCTGTTGCGAGGCTGAGCGGGTGGTTAAATCATATCCTGTCTCCACGGCGCTGAACGGCCCAGGCGAGATCTGCGGCAGTGGTTGTACGCCGCGGGGGAAACACCGCATCCGCTTAAAGATCGGAGAGGGCTGTCAGGAGAATACGGTGTTTGTTGCAAGACGCCCCACCGGGGAGTGTTTCAGCGATGCGCTGGCGGCCAGCGAGCCGGAGCGCGACTGGATCCTGACCCGCATTCTATGGCTGACCGGGATTGAAACGGGAAAAAACCGGGGAGGGGATGTGGATAGCTTGCGCAGATTCATCTACATCCACGGTACCCCGGAAGATCAACCGATGGGCATAGTCGCTTCTCACGGTTGTATCAGGATGCGCAACCAGGACCTGATCGATCTGTTCGATCGGGTTGAGAATGGCGCCCTGGTGGAGATCGTCGAATAGTGGCCGGGTTCATCTTTTCGCGCCTTCTGAGCGCGCTCCTCGTCATGCTCGGTGTTGTGTGTCTGGTTTTCATGCTCATTCACCTGGTCCCGGGCGATCCCGTGGATGTGATGCTGGGCGAATCGGCGATAGCGGCGGATCGTGAGGCGCTGCGCACTAGCCTGGGACTGGATCGGCCACTGGCGGTACAGTTGAGCGACTACCTGCAAGGGGTGGCGGTATTGGATCTGGGAGACTCCCTGCATGCCAGGCAACCCGTATCAGACCTGTTGGCCAGGCGTATCCCCGCGACCCTGGAACTGGCCTTCGCGGCACTCGTCGTCACCCTGGTGATTGCACTGCCTCTGGGTATCCTGGCTGCCGTGAATCGGGGAGGTATGGGGGATTGGGGGGCCATGGGTTTCTCCATGCTGGGTCTTTCGATCCCCAATTTCTGGCTTGGTCCGATGCTTATTCTCTGCTTCTCTTTATGGTTGGGTTGGACGCCGGTAAGCGGTAGGGACGGTCTGAGCAGCCTGATTCTGCCTGCCCTGACCCTGGGTACGGGCTTTGCCGCGATTCTGGCGCGAATGGTGCGCAGCAGCCTGTTGGAGGTGTTGGGGGAGGATTTCATTCGTACCGCAAGGGCCAAGGGATTGGATGAGACCAGGGTCATCTGGCGCCATGCCATGGGGAACGCCTGGTTGCCGGTGATTACACTGCTGGGTCTGCAGCTCGGGGCTTTGTTGGGAGGGGCGGTGGTCACCGAGGTGGTGTTCGACTGGCCGGGTATCGGTTCCCTGATGATCGAATCCATTCAGAAGCGGGACTACCCGGTGGTGCAGGGGTGTGTATTGTTCATCAGCCTGGCCTATGTGCTGGTCAACACATTGACCGATATCCTGTATGGCCTGGTGGATCCGCGTATCCGCGCTGGCGGCGGCAGATGATTCGACGCTGGTTACCCTATCTGCTGATCTCACTCTGGGGCCTGGCCGCGTTTATCGGACCATGGTTCAATGAGTCTGCCAACCTGATCGACCTGGAAAAGATTCTGCAACCTCCCGTGCCATCCGGCCTGCTGGGATACGATGACCTGGGGCGACCCATCCTCATGCGCCTGGTGGCAGGTGCCCAGACATCCTTTCTTGTGGCAGTTGGCGTGGTGGGCCTCTCCGCCATTGTCGGCACCGCGATCGGCCTGTTGGCCGGCTATCATGGCGGCTGGCTCGATCTCCTGTTGGTGAGAGTGATCGATGTCTTTCTCGCCTTTCCCGGTATCTTATTGGCGATTGCCCTGGCCGGTGTCATGGGGCCGGGCATAGACAACCTGATCATTGCCCTTTCGGCGGTGGGCTGGGTAGGGTATGCGCGTCTCAGTCGCGGTCAGGTGTTGTCGTTGAGGAGTCGTGATCATGTTACGGCGGCAATCGCCCTTGGCAGTTCCCAATGGACAATCCTCACCAAACACCTGCTTCCCTTGTTGTTTGCTCCCTTGATTGTGGAAGCCACATTCGGCATGGCCGGGATGGTCATCGCCGAAGCGGGGCTATCCTTTCTTGGCTTGGGGGTTCAACCGCCCTACGCCTCCTGGGGAAGCATGATTCGCGACGGCGCCAGCTACATGTTGATGGCGCCGCATATGGTGCTTGCGCCAGGGGTGGCGATTATGCTGGTGGTGTTGTCACTCAACCTGTTGGGGGATCGTCTGCGGGACTATCTGGATATTCGTCTCGGTTACTGAACCAAAAAAGTCGTGAAGAACAGGGCCTTCAGTTCATTCTTCCCACTCAGCTCCTGCATCAGTTTACCGATGGCCGAAAGGGCCTTTTTACGCAGCGCCTCCTTACCACTTGGGGTTTTGATACTCTTTCCATCCTGTTCAGACAGCAGCAGCAGCAAGCTATGGCGGATGGCCGGACCATGTAGATTGAGTTCCTCGAGAAAAAGCTCATCGTTGGTCATCAACTGGACATCGCAGCGAATATACTTTCCCCCACTCGCCAGGTTTGCGGTCAGGGAGGGTTTCACCTGATAGTAGCTGATGACCTGTGTCGCCTCTTCGGTCTCTTCCGCTTCCTCATCCTCTGCGAACAGTGGTGGAGTAACGAGCATCATCAATGCAAGTAGTATCTTGAATGAACGCATGTTTTTACCTACACACAATAGACTGGTTTCCTCTGCACCTATGTTTGCGGCATACTGCCAGAATTATTGAGTCCTGAGGGCCCTGGTTTAGGAGAAATGACAGACATTGTCACGACATAATCTGACTTTGGAGATGCCGATTTACTGCCTATTCCACAGAAATATTTCATCACTGGTTAGTGATCTGCAATCGATCCAGGTTGCAGGAGTGTGTAGATGAGTCTGGGGCCGGTGATGCTGGACCTGGAGGGGACATCCGTTGCGTCGGATGAGGAGCGGCTATTGGCCCATCCTGCGGTAGGAGGCGTGATTCTCTTCTCCCGCAACTACGACTCCCTGGGTCAGTTACAGGCACTCTGCGATCAGATTCACAGCTTAAGAAATCCCCACCTCCTGATTGCTGTGGATCAGGAAGGCGGACGTGTACAACGTTTCAGAGAGGGGTTTACGCCGCTTCCACCGGCTGCCTGGTATGGTGAGCAGTATCAGAACAACACTCAACAGGGTTTGGAGTCGGCACAACTGGGCGGCTGGGTGATGGCCGCCGAGTTACGTGCCTGTGGCGTGGATTTCAGTTTCGCCCCGGTGCTCGATATAGGTTTTGGCATCAGTGATGTAATCGGTGATAGGGCATTCTCTTCAAAACCCGATATCGTCGCCCGCTTGGCAAAGGCATGGATGCAGGGTGTCCATCATGCGGGTATGGCGGTCGTGGGTAAACATTTCCCCGGCCATGGTGGCGTGACAGCCGATTCCCACCTGGCCCTGCCAGTGGATCAACGCCGCTTCGAAGATCTTGAGATGGAGGATCTTCGTCCGTTTGAAAACATGATTCATGCCGGTATGGAGGCGATCATGCCGGCGCATGTGATCTACGCGCATATCGACCAACAGCTGGCGGGATTTTCATCATTCTGGCTACAGAGGGTGTTGCGTAGGCAGTTGGGGTTTCAGGGTGTGATATTCAGCGATGATCTCAATATGGCCGCGGCCCAGGAGGCGGGTGGTTATGGGGATCGCGCCACGGCTGCCTTGTCGGCGGGTTGCGACATGGTTCTGGTATGCAACAATCGACCGGCGGCGATTGAGATATTGGATCGCCTGAAGGAATATGATGACCCGGCCGCCCATGTACGGTTGGTGAGAATGCATGGTCGAAAAAGTCAGACCATGCAGCAACTCCATCTGGATCCCCAATGGAGGCGTGCCGTTAATCGATTGTCAATGGCACCTGAAGAGATTAATCTGGATCTGGGACTGGAATAGACATACATCGCTATTGACGGTTGAACCGATTAGCTAATTGGAAGTGATCCGCAATGACTATCACTGCACAGCAAGCGGCCGACGTACTGGCTACTGCCGATAAGATCTACACACCCGCAGAGATCGAGCATACACTCGATCGCCTGGCAATGGAGATAACAGGGAAACTGTCGGGCGAGGATCCACTGGTGCTGTGTGTGCTGAATGGTGCGCTGATACCTACCGGGCATCTGTTGACGCGTCTCAATTTTCCTTTACGCCACGATTACATTCACGCCACCCGGTACCGGGGCAACACCAGCGGTGCTGAATTGGAGTGGATCGGACGGCCGAGCACCACCTTGGAAGGAGAAACTATCCTCGTGGTGGATGATATCCTGGATGAGGGCGTTACCCTCTCAGCCATTGTGGAGGCCTGTCATAAGGCTCGGGCAAAGCAGGTATATAGTGTTGTTTTAGTTGAAAAATTACATGATCGTGGGGTTGGCTTCGTGGCTGATTTCGTCGGTATGACAGTGGAAGATCGATATGTTTTCGGCTTCGGTATGGACTACATGGGATACCACAGAAATCTGCCAGGGATCTATGCTGTCGCTAGTGGTTAGTGTTTACCCTAATGTGCTATGCTACAAATTGAGGGTATTTCCGGGTGTTAATACCTCAGAAAAATCTTGTAAAATTAGGTATCTATTGCCATTTTGAATAAATGGTGAAAGCTTGTTAGTTGGTCGCTTAACCTGACAAAAGATCGGGTAGCGTAATCAGATTTTCGGGGTTACTTGTACCTGCAATTAAAGTACAGGGGGCTACCGATACAAAGGAGAATGGAAAGTGACAACAATTGAAAACCTGAAGGGCAGTCATACTGATATTCAAGATATCATCAGTGATCTCAGGGCCATGATGACCAAGGAGCAGTTGAGCATACGTCCAAACGCGATGACAACCCACAAGATGATCTGTGATCTTGCGGAAAAGATGAAGCTGCATATGTCTGAACAGGATCGAGGCATCTACCCCGATTTATTGACCCACAATGATCCAAAATTGAAATCGATGGCCTGGGGATTTCTGAATGGCCAGAAACCGATGAGAAAGCAGTTTGAGCAGTACCACGGCCGCTGGCTGAAGAACTGCGACTTCAATTTTACTGATGAGTTCATTGCCGATACATTTGAGATCTTTGACATGATCGAAGACCGTATACAGCGCGAAGAGACGATCCTGATACCAACACTAGAAAAGTCAGGGGTCTTTGCCCAGGCAGTATAATAAATTCAGGATACTAGGAGGAGATTGTAGAGGGGGTGAAATATCACCCCTTTTTTTTTGCTGTTTCAAACTCCAAATCATGTTAGCCACTGCTACTGTTAGTATTCCTTGCTGTATTTTGCGTAGCATCTGTTGCGCAGAAGCACTAATATACCTCCTCGAATCACCAGCGATTCATGTTTGTTCCAACAACCCATGTGGAGGTAACTAGTGGGCGGAATATCGACGAGATGTGGCGCATGACTGACGCACTGCAATTCAACGAGACCCATGGTGAGCTCTGTCCTGCCGGTTGGAAAGAGGGGGATGCAGGCATGCAGGGGACCCCTGAAGGCGTTGCTGACTATTTAGCGGGACATGCTGAAGGTTTGTAGATAATGACAAAGCTGGCCATCATTGGTGGAACCGGGCTGGATGAGATACCGGACCTTGAGATCACCCATCGTGAAGTCTGCCATACGCCATTCGGAGAACCCTCCGCGGCGTTGACCCATGGCAGCATTTCCGGACACGAGGTTGTGTTTCTACCCCGTCATGGCGCCTCCCACATGATCCCTCCTCACCTGGTGAACTACAGGGCAAACCTGTGGGCGTTGCGGCATGTGGGCATTGAGACGATTCTTGGTGTTGCCGCCGTAGGAGGGATTGGATCGGAGATGGCCCCGGGTCGTATCGTCATACCCGATCAGATAATCGATTATACATTTGGCCGTGAGCACACGATATTCGATAGTGACTTGAGCCATGTGACCCATATCGATTTTACACGGCCCTATTGCGAGGAACTGCGCCAGGATTTGATAGAGGCGGGACGACTCAGTGGGATGAATCCAGTGGCAGGCGGGACCTATGGGGCAACCCAGGGACCAAGACTGGAGACGGCTGCGGAAATCATCCGCATGGAAAGGGATGGATGCGATATGGTTGGTATGACCGGGATGCCGGAAGCTGCCTTGGCCAGGGAGTTCAATCTTTGTTATGCGTCATGCGCCGTTATTTCGAACTGGGCGGCGGGCAAAATGGATCAATCCATCAGTATGAGCGATATTGAAAAGAACCTGATTCAGGGAATGGAACTGGTAAAATCTCTGCTCGTCGAGTTGCTCGGATTACGCGCCCGGTAATCATTGATTGAATGGCGTTATTATATAGTGTGCGGTTAGATATAATATATAAAGCAAACAAAAACAATACGTAAAGTGCATTATCTTATCTTGATTCTATGTAATGGGCCGGTCGCCAAACGGGGATGACTACAAGCGGGTTAAGGGGTCACTGAAGACCACCGAGATGCCATGTTTACGTTGGTCCTGGCCAAAAAATGAAACAGCGCGGTAACGTGCCGGCAATCCTCAACCGAGTCAACGAGCGGTAGACGGAATCCTGGCTTGGAGATCGCATCAAGGACGTCGGGGAGAGGGGTAATCTGCAATCGGCTCCCGATGCCAATACGTTGATAAATCTATTTTGAGACACCATCCTGGATTAGGTTAGAATGTGGTGGATATAATTTGCGTGCCGCAGGGGAATTAACATGGCTGACGAGACTAGCAAAACTGAAGAAAAAGCAGAGAAGGATCCGGTACCTGAGACAGTGACAGTCAAAAAGAAGGTTGCCAAAAAGAAGAGTGCTAAGAAGAAGGTCGCCAAGAAAAAAGCGACGACAAAGAAAAAAACTGTAACTAAAAAGAAGGTGGAAGCTAAAAAAACAGCGCCCGAACAGAGTGCTGAATCAGCAACACCAACAGCCGTTGCAGCCGCCAGCGCAACAGCACCCAAACCGAGTGCATCCGCTGGCAGCAAGCCAGCTCCATCGAATGTCACTATTGTTTCTGAGCTGAAAAAAGATACCAAACCGGAGGATTCATCGATGACAACCGATTCAAAGAGCGCAAGTGGCTTTTGGCTAAAAGTCGTCTTCTGGCTCGTCATCATAATATTGGGTTTTATGTACATCAGATCGTTGGCCAATAACCCGCCATCCGAAACAACAGCCACAACCGAAGAACAAGAGGCAGTGGAGACATCAACCACAGCAGACTCATCTGCTGCAGACGAGTCTGCTGTTGAGGAGAGCGCCACCGCAGCTTCCGGCGGTGGCCTTGAATCCGGATACAGTGTCGGCGAATCCCAACAGCAGACCATGGCTGAATCAGGCACGGCCGAGGTTGAGGAGCAGACTGCCGCTGCAAGCCAGACAAGTGCTGAGGCTGATGCCACACAAGCGCCGGTTGCTGCTGCAGGAGACGAAGCGACAGCATCCGAAACCCCAGCGGCATCCACCGCACCCGAGCAGGAGACATTGAAGTCCATACGTGATCTGCACGCTGAGTCAGTGAGCAAAATACTCAAGGAGTTCGATGAGCTTCGCGATGCCACCAGGGCAGAGATGGAGGCCATGCGGAACCGGATACAGGCAGAACGGGAGTTACAGGAAGCGATGGCACCGCCACCCGCATGGAGCAGGCGCGGATATACACCTTATGGCGGCTATCCACCAGCACGGCAGGGCTATACACCCTACAATCAACGGTAGTAAAAAAAACGGGCGCCAGGCGCCCGTTTTTACGTCTTGATGTAACTCGCTCTGGGCGAGCGGAGTTAGTTGAGATGGGCCAATGCCGGATCGTAGTCAGGTTCCTGTACGATCTCAGGTACCAGCTGGGTATAGAGCACTTTGTTTTCTTCATCCAGCACCACCACGGCGCGGGCACAGATACCGGCTAGCGGTCCATCTGTTATCAGCACCCCGTAATCCTTGGCAAAGTTACGATTGCGCATCATCGACAGCGAGATGACGTTGTCGATGCCCTCCGCGCTGCAGAAACGGCCTTGAGCAAAGGGGAGGTCGGCGGAGATGACCAGTGCCACCGAGTTGCTCTTATCGCCCATCGCCTGATTGAATTTAACCGTCGATGCGGCACAGACGCCAGTATCGAGACTGGGAACGATGTTCAGCAGTTTCCGCTTGCCGGCATAGTTGCCGAGAGAGACATCCGCAAGATCGGCGCCCGCCAAGGAGAAATCTGGTGCCTCTGAGCCTACCGCCGGGAGATCGCCGTTGGTATTGATCTGGTTACCTTCTAAGGTGATTGTCGCCATTTTTCTATCCTATATTTTTGTCGATATGAAACAATGAGAATCTTAACACTTGGATTGTATTGTTATATGAGGAAGGGGAAAACCCTAAATTGATACAGTTACTTGCCGAAGGCCTCTCTTCGGGGCAGCCTTCAGCTCAAATCCACACCTGGTCATTCAATGGGATAGGATTTCTTTGTAAACAGCGGGTGTAACCTCTTGTGTGATTGAGAGGATGTTTTGTTGCAGGGGATCCGACAGCTTGCGGATATCATCAATGTTGATAATCTCTTCAAAAGATGGGATTCCGGATATCTCTGTATTTTGAATGATGATGTCGTCGGGAGGTAGAAGGGTTCTCAGGGGGCAGGAGATGATGATCACCGGCAGTTCCCCCAGCTCTTCATGATGGGTGGTTTCGAGATTGAAACGAAGGCCTTGAAACACACTTACGAGCCCTGGGCGTTTCTCCAATACCAGGTTCAGCGTCAGGCACTGCAGCAGGGCATGGGATAGCTCACCCTTCAACTGATTGCGATTCCCCTGCAACATCTCCAGTAACCTCTTAGGTTCCTGTTCCGGATAAGAGAGGACCCATTTCAAGGGAGAGGTCACGGTGAGTGAGGCGGATTTGCCCTCCTGATTAGGCGTATAGGGGTACTCGACCGCAGTCAGTGTGGGCGTGGCAGCAAACACATCAAGTGGCGATGAGAGCTCGATCGGTAATGAATATGGCTTTTGTCCGGCGATGGCTTGATATTGGCTTTTCAATTCGCGAAAGGCCTTTTCGGCGCCCTTTAAAGGTGCTTTGGAACCGCCCCGCATGTACTCACCCAGGATAGGCGCGGGAGAAAACAGGGGCGCAAGCGTGGATAGATAGCCTTTCAGATCGGTTTCGATCTTATCCGATATTGACCTCGTCAGCTTGCGTAATTCAAGGATTCTTGGGATATCGAAGATTTCGTTCATCTGCTAGCCTGCTTTATTTTATTGAGTCCAATTCATTCCCCTGACCAGATCAGCGTTTCAGGAACGTTAATCCAAGAATGGAGTAGGCGTCAATATCGATTTTATTTAATTGACCACCATTTGCTACACTTTATCAGGGTAAGCATAGACGAGACATAAGAATATGCATGCCTGGAGTGGGGCTGCTTATCCCCGATGAAGCGGTAACGGAGGAGAAGGGATTTGGACAATCAAAAGCCTATGCCTGACACGATTGGAAGATTCAACCTGATCGAAGAGATTGGTGAGGGGGCAATGTCGATTGTCTACAAGGCATTCGACCCGGAAATCAATCGTACCCTGGCAATCAAGCTCCTGCGCGGGGAGGTAGCTGCGGACCCTGAGTATCGTTACCGGTTTTTACAAGAAGCCAAGGCCGCAGGAAAGCTCACTCATCCCAATATTGTCACCATTTTCGATGTTGGTGAGGTTGAGCAGGGGCCCTATATCGCGATGGAGTTCCTCGAGGGGCGGACACTCGAAGAGATGATGGACTCCAATGCCCCGATTTCAGTCAGAGAAGCGGTGGTGTATGGTATCCAGTTGGCGGAGGCACTGGATTATTCCCATAATCGCGGCATCGTACACCGGGATGTTAAACCGGGTAATATCATCTCCCCTGACGATGGCCACACGATCCGTATTACCGACTTTGGCATCGCGCATGTGGATTCGCCCAACAAGGAGCACCGTACCAGGATGGGGGCGGTCCTGGGAACACCACAATACATGTCACCCGAGCAGGTCGAGGGATTTCCTGTCGATGGACGATCAGATCTGTTTTCCCTCGGCGTCATTCTCTATCAACTCATTACCGGGGAGAAACCTTTCGTTTCAGAGACCCTGACCTCGTTGTTGATGAAGATTGTGCAAGAAGAACCTCCGCCAATCGATGACAAGACAGGAGAGATTCCGCAAAGCCTGAAGAAGATTGTCGAGAAACTGCTAAACAAAAAACCTGAACAGCGTTTTCAGTCGGGTAAGGAACTCGCTGCGGAACTACGTACCGTGGTGCATGAGATTGATGAAAAGCAGCAGCACGTCAACGAGTCAAATATTCTGCCGCTGCGGATCAAGTGGACCGCGGTCATGGCGGCGGTAGTCTCAATTGCCATGATTCTGGGATCTTACCTGGTGTATCAAAAACAGGTGGATGCAATGATTGAATTAGCCCTCGATTCAGGGGGGTCACTAGCGGAATTCATTGCAGTGGAGAGTGCCGAATCCGTACTGATCCAGGACTGGGTCGCACTGGAAACATTCGTTCATGAAATAAAACAGCGGCAACAGATCAGCTATCTCAGAATCCTCGATCATAAGAAGATCCTGCGCGCCAGCACTTCCATCCAAGAGGTGGGTAAAAAACTGCAAGCGCCTGAAGCCATGCAAAAACTGCGTGAAGATGATGGCATCATTATTTCCGAGAGAGAACTGGACAATGAGATGGTGTTCGATTTTCAGGCGCCGCTGGTGTTTCAAAACAAGCAAATCGGCAAGGTTCAGCTTGGCCTGTCTCAGACACCTCTGATCGCAGCCGCCGATCTCACTTTTTACACCATGCTGGGACTGCTGGTCGCGGTAGTGTTGACGGTTGTCATTGTCGCCTATTTGCTGGCGACGGGTATTACCGTACCGATCAGGATTCTGAGGCGCGCCATCGCCCATGTGCATCATGGCAACCTGGGTTATAGGATCCGCAAAGAGCGGAACGATGAATTGGGATTGCTCTTTTCGGAATACAACAGAATGGCGGAGACACTGCTGAAACAGCGTGAAGAGTATCAGCATCAACTACAGCAACAGACTGTCCCGCAAATTATCGATGGGGACGATGACTCTACGAATATCACTATTGAACAGGTGACCGAAGAGCCCCGGAATAAGGATATGCAGGAGCTGGTTGCACCAGAACAAGAGTTCGATGACGCAACCAGAATCATGCCACCCAAGCAGAACAAGTAGTCGCCTTCAGGCATTAGTCTCTGGGAAACAGGAAGTGGTTACTACAGGAGGTATCGAACTGCAATGACCAAGGTATTTTAGCATGCGAATTTCGCCGATGAAATTTTCACCACTACTGATCTGCGTGTTAATACTTACCGGTTGCACCCCTTCCATACTTCGTCACAGCCCCAATCAGATAATTGCCAAAGACAGAAATTTCATCGTATTGCGTGTTGGTAACGAAGATACACGCAGTCTGGCAAGGCGTTATCTTGGCGATGAGACACGCTATTGGGTGATTGAGGATGCCAATCAGCCGAATCCTATAAAAACGGGCCAGGAGATAATTATTCCACTAAAAGTGGAGAACCCGACCGGGATCGAATTTGCGGGTTATCAGACAGTGCCGATCCTCTGTTATCACCGATTCGGTAGGCGCAGTGATCGAATGGAGGTGACGCCGGCGGAATTCAGAAAGCAGATGGAGTATCTGAAGGAGAATGACTACCGGGTGATACCGCTGAAGCATCTGCTGGGATTTCTCAAAGGTGAGCGGCAACTGCCACGGCGTGCTGTCGTATTGACCATAGACGATGGTCACCGCTCCATCTTCAAGGAGGCCTTCCCGGTCCTGAAAGAGTATGGTTATCCTGCAACTGTCTTCGTGTATAGCGATTACATTAACAATGGCGGTCTAAAAACGGCAGAGATCAGCGCCATGAAGAAAAGCGGGCTGATCAGCATTCAGCCCCATTCCAAGAGCCATAGCAATCTGACGGTACGGCAGGCCGGAGAAAGCCGCAGACAGTATCAACGACGGGTACGTCAAGAGATCTCTGTCCCGAATGAAAAACTTGTCAAGTACCTGGGTGAGAGGCCACGCTTCTACGCCTATCCCTTCGGCGACAGCAATGACCTGGTGATCAAGGAACTGCGAGCCAACGGCATGCAGTTGGGATTGACCGTACAAAAGCAATCGAATGCTGCCTTTGCCTACCCCTATCTGCTCCATCGCACCATGATCTTTGGAGACAGGGATATGCAGGCCTTCAAAAAGAGCCTGGTAACCTACAAGGCCCTGCGTAAATGATGCAGTCATCAGCGCTACTCTCGAGCCTGTTACTCTGTTTGCTTCTTGTACTGAACAGCGGTTGCTCATCTACCGGCTCAAGCAAGGGTGTGACATCGGGCAATTACGCCAATCCCGCTACATGGCTAAGCGCTGCCGAAGAGTCTGAGCGCAAAGGCGATCTGCAAAATGCACTGTTCAACCTCAAGGTGGCAAGAACCGTGTCGTCACGGGATGCAAAGATCAATGCGGACATCAAACGCATCGAAGCAAGGATCGCCACTCAAAACAAAAAAAGGATGAGCCAGGCCAAAAAAGCGGTTCACCAAGGCAAGCTGACAAAGGCAAGGCGCTACTACCTGGAAGTCCTCAGCCTGAATCCGAAACATAAAGAAGCGCTTGCGGGGATGCGGAAACTCAACGAAAGGGCATCCAAGGCGTCGATGAAAAAAAAGGTCGCCCGTTCGAACAGCAACTATAACAACAGAACGAAAAAGAAAAAACTGGCCAAGGGGTTTCACGAAGAGGCCTATATCTATTCCCGTCAAGAGATACTTCAGGCAGATGGCAAGCAAGCTAATCCCGATGAGCAAATCAAAGAGATCGAGACGCATTTAAAAAAATTCCCCAAGGATGCAGAGGTGCGCGAACTGCTATCTAAAACCCTCCTTAAGCAGGCGGCCACCACCTTTAAAGCAGAGAACTACAGCGATACCCTGCGCTATCTTGAAAAGGCTGAACATGCGTTCAACAGCGATTCTAAAAGACTCAAGGTAATTCAAAAGCTGCGTAAGGGTTATGGTAAAGAGCTGTATGTCAGGGGGTTAAGAAGCTCACGCAGGGAACCTGCGCAATCAATCAAGTATTGGGAGTATGCGCTCAAGTTCGATCCGGATGACAAGAAGAGTCAATTGAGGCTGCGGAATATTCAATCCATGTAGATTGCATACATCTCAGCTAAGCTGTCAGGAATGTTATTTAAGCTTATTCAGTAAATAGTTACTATAAGTGTAGTGGCATAATCATTTTGGCCACAATTATATGTGCTTTATAGTTTAAATATAAATACCATCGTTTCTTCGTGGTCAACAGCAGCGTCCTTTTCAGCATTTTCCGATGTGTGGTCAGTTGTTACATGCATAATGATCAGATTGGTGCATCATCAACGCAATTCTGTTAGGAATACACAACCAATCAATGCAATAAAAATCCAACTGCATTAGTCAACTGATTGCAGAATTCAACCAAACAAATAACCCCCAAACTGTCAACCAGAGATTGCACAGAAATACTCCTTTAAGCGTGCTGTTTGCCTATCCTATCTCATTAATTAGATTGTAAAAAACTGTAATCTGAAAACACTTGCAATTAGCCTGTTCATCTGTCATTCTTCCCGCCTCGTTAAATCTGTCCAGGAGGGACTGTATGTTTAAGCTAGGGAAAGTGCATATCAATTTTGTCAACACAGCATCACCGTCATCTGCTTGGATTGCGCTGCCGTGAACGATATCTTACAGTGAGATCTGTTCGTTGCTTCACGCTAAAGACCATTGTGCTCTAAAAGTTTCAACCTAGAGCCTATTAAGCTTTGCAGAGTTGGCGGCTCGCTTACAACCTCCGAAATACAACCATACGTATTCTAAAGCATTGACGGGCAATGTCCGATGTCTGTCTGTTGTGTTGGTGCCTGGTTTGAAATAAGTCGATGGCAGGAGTCTAAGGTGAAAGGATTCATGAAATTTCATAAAGTTGTCACAATCATTCAATTATTGATTATCAGTCTGTCGCTTTGCATAGCATCATTAGGTCTGGTGATAGAGCATCACTTTATTACATATTTCTGGTATCTGGCTCTTTTAGGCATTGCAATGATGATGACCACATCTTTTTTGATTGGTGTCTTTCTTGTTATGTCACGTGTCTTTATGCCTCATGCATCAAAGCATGGGAAAAGGTGGTTTTCCCGGTCGAACCGCATCCGGGTTTAAATGGCTTGGAAGAATGGCTCGCATTTTAACCAAGTCAGGGGACACTGAACCTTCTCCAGTCTAACAGCGACTTTTATTAAGCGACAATAGTCACCATAGGAGTTTCCAGGAAAGATGAATCCTTGCTAGTCACTCAGATAGATCGAAATCCGAGGCTGGTGTATTGGCGGGTATCATGCGGTCATCAGCAGCGCCCTGATCAGTCTTTTCCGGTTTAGGCGCCAGCAGGTTGGTCATTTGGGCACAGCACCCTCAGATGCGCACGAAATCAAATACTCAGCCGGGAATATCCCGGGTATTCCAACTGATCTTTAGTAACTTCAACGCGCCTAGGGGAAGCAGTAGAAGGGTGAGGAGCACAAACAATTCATACCAGGGCAGAGAGACCAGATTAGCGGAACCTGTATAGTGCTGCCACAGGTGGAAGGTGTAGACCATCAATGGAAAAAAGAGCGCAGCGATAGTGAAGCTGGTCATGAATAGTTTGTAGGGCTGGGTCATCATGTTATCGGATGAAGGAACAGGGTTCCTGCCTTGTTTGTTTGAAGTTGCCGTCACTGTCTGAATGAAACCTATCTGTAACAATCTCAAAATCCTCTGATTGAATCTGCTAACGATCACTCTCTGTATTGGCATCAAAAATCTGTTCTTGAGCCAAAGGGCTTTAATTGCGGGCAATAGAGGAATAAGATTCATCAATTGGGAATTAGAGGAGATATTTGAGAATGGAACAGTGGCTTCGATATGAGCATCAGGGAACAACTGGCTTCGGTACCTTGCGCGATGACAGGATCAACGTCTATCAGGGAGACATGTACAACGGAGCCATGGCAACCGGGGAGACACTGGCCTTGGATGCAGTCAAGCTGTTGACCCCCTGCGAACCGACAACGATGATCGCGTTGTGGAACAACTTCCACTCCAGGGCTGAGAAAGAGGGCTGGTCCAGGCCGGAACATCCACTCTACTTCATGAAGGCTGAAACCTCTTTTTTGGACCCTGGGGGGACGATAAGGCGACCGGAGACATATGATGGTCCGGTGGTTTACGAGGGTGAACTAGGCATAGTCATCGGCAAGCACTGCAAGAGTGTGAGCGAAGAGGATGCCGGGAATTACGTCTTTGGCTATACCTGCGTCAATGATGTAACCGCTCGGGGTTTATTGAGGGAGGATCCCCTGTTTGTCCATTGGTCAAGGGCCAAGAGTTTTGACACCTTCAGTGCCGTCGGGCCGGTTATCGCGACGGGTCTGGATGCCACGACCCTGAGAGTCAGGACCTTGGTGGACGGGGATGAACTGCAGAACTATCCGGTAACGGATATGTTTTTCAAGCCGCTTCAGATCGTCAGCCGCCTATCCCATGATATGACCCTCCGCCCGGGGGACATCATCGCTTGTGGCACCTCCATTGGCGCGGGGCCGATGCAACAGGGTTGTACCGTGGAGGTGCGGATCGATGGTATCGGGACCTTGGTCAACGACTTCGACTAGAGCCTGGCGGATCAACTATTTCAACAGCAGGGCCAAGCCGCTGAAGACCAGCAGCATGCTGATGGCGCGTTGGAAGGTTTGCTGTGACATATTGGTATGGATGTGGCCACCGATGAACATCCCGATGACCATCAATGGGATGGCCACAGCCATCATCAGCACCAGGTCCATACTGAAAAAACCCGAATAGACATATCCCGCGAGGCGCCCGGCGCCGTCAAGCAGGAAGATGGTTGCGAAGGTGGCCCTGAACTGGGTTTTCTCAATGTTGCGGAATTTCAAATACATGACATAAAAGGGGCCGCCGGTACCATACAGGGTGCCAATTATCCCCCCCATGCTGCCTGCAGGGACTGACCATAGTGATGAAATCAGGGTCTTGCCGGAAAAGGAAAACAGGGAATAGATCGCAAACAGGAGTACAAAACAGCCCAACCCCATCTTCAGCGCCTCCATATCGACCGACTGGAAGATAAAGAGTGCGGTCAACACACCGACAATCGCAAAGGGCAACAGGGAGACGATCTCTTTCCACTGGATGGCCTCCCTGTGTTTAATACCGTGGCTGGCAGAGGCGATGTAATCGAGGAAGACGATCAGCGGAACCGCGATTGTCAACGGCATCATCAGCGCAAGTAGCGGTATGGCTATAAGACCCGATCCGAATCCGGCAATACCTCGCACCAGGTAAGCCACGCCGATCACGCCGGCAGCAAAACTCAAATGTAATATAGAAAGAGACTCAAGCACGTTCCATTCTCTGCTTTTTGTTCTTGTTGGCTATGAAATCTTTAAAATCGCCATATTGGATCATCTATCTCATCTGTGGCGATCTATTCAGGTGAACGCAAGGAAGCGATGCTGAAAGCATCAACTTGGATGACAGGGTAAGATTGATTGACGATAGATGAGCGTCAGAAGGGACGCCCGATAATGTCCTTTGTAGTATTGTCTTTCCAGGCAATGTTAAAACTCCCTAAATTCCATTGTGGCGTCCAGTATCCATTATCTGCGCGACATAAGCGGCAGACAGCTGTCCAGACGGCAATAATAGGGTTAAGAATGGATTTCAATATCCAATGTACGACAACCCCGATGCCGATGATGATCCATCATCTTAGTGGTAAAAA
>NATW01000134.1 GCA_003094555.1 gamma proteobacterium symbiont of Ctena orbiculata | reverse complement strand
CGGTAATTCCATTGATCCAAGTTGTACTATGCTTAAACATGCTTCAGTATTGATGCCAATTCAGGTACTTCACTAAAAGATCAGCATCAGCGGTCTGCGCAGATAATTTCAGTGACTCATGCCCAAGAGATTTATTAAAAGCCTGTTACCTCATCATGACAAGGTACGCAATCATAAACATTTGAGGGTTTTCGGCTCACTTATGCATGATGCCAATCTCTGGCATCTGAACCGGCATTCTGTCTCAGGCGCCTTTGCCGTTGGCCTGTTTATGGCCTTCATGCCTTTCCCTTTTCAAATGGTTTTCGCTGCCGCCGCAGCTATCCTGTTTCGCGTCAACCTGCCGCTATCCGTGGCCCTGGTCTGGATCACCAATCCAATCACCATTCCACCGATGTTCTTCTTCGCCTATTGGGTCGGCACCCTGGTCACCGGCGAAACGGTCGTTTTGGAACCATTCCACTTCAGTTTGGATTGGCTACTGAATGGAGGTCTTAACGAGATCTGGCCCCCACTCCTCATCGGCAGCCTGATCTGTGCCACGGTCTCCTCAATTTTGGGTTATGGCTTGATTCTGTGGATCTGGCGCTGGCATGTGGTGGAGAAATGGAAGGCCCGGCGTCTCAGAAAAAAAGCCCAGCGAACGCCCACTACCCCCTCGACTTGAAATTCGGCTGCCAATCTACCCCTGTACAGCTAGGCTCCCGGCTCGGGTAGGGATAATTTTCCGTCCACCAACTGCCAGGTATGATCCATCCTTGCCGCCAGTTCAGTATCATGGGTGACCACCACAAAACTGGTACTACTCTCCCGGTTCAATCGCAACATCAGCTCATACACCTGCTCGGCGCTTTTTCGGTCCAGATTTCCTGTCGGTTCATCCGCCAATACACATGCGGGCTGATGTACCATCGCCCGCGCCAATGCGGCCCTTTGTCGCTCTCCCCCGGAGAGCTCATTCGGTTTATGCTCTATCCGCGCTTCCAAACCGACCTGTTGCAGCATCGACCTGGCCGCTGCCCTGGCATTGGCTACCGATTCTCCCCCGATCAACAGGGGCATGGCTACATTTTCCAATGCCGTAAATTCAGGTAACAGGTGGTGGAACTGGTAGACAAAACCCATATGCCGGTTTCTGAGCAGCCCCTTATCCCGCTCATTCAGGCCAAGCAGATCATTGCCATGTAACAACACCTGCCCTGAATCGGGCCGGTCCAATCCACCCAAACAGTGCAACAGCGTACTTTTACCTGAACCCGAGGCGCCGATGATCGCCACCCGCTCACCCCGTCTGATCGCCAGGTCGACCCCCTGCAACACCTCCACGTGAAGATCCCCCTGGGTGAAGGTTCTCACCAGGTTTTTCGCCGCGAGAACGATCTCATTGTCACTCATAGCGCAATGCCTCGGCGGGCTGGGTACGGGATGCCTTCCAGGCAGGGTAGAGTGTTGCAGCGAGGGTAATGATGAAAGCGATAATTCCGATAAACAAAACATCGGAAAGCTGTGGATCGGATGGCAGCTTGGTGATGTAGTAGATACTGGGATCGAGAAAATCGATTTCGAAAGCGGATTCAATCCAGCTGACGATCTCCTCCACATTGATCGCCAGCAATACCCCACCGATCATACCGAGTATATTACCGACGATACCGATGGTAGCGCCCTGCACCATGAAGATACCCATAATGGACCCGGGCGATGCCCCCAGGGTGCGTAGAATAGCGATATCGGACTGTTTATCGGTCACCACCATCACCATGGTGGAGACGATGTTGAAGGCGGCAACAGCCACGATCAGGGAGAGAATGATGCTCATCATGCGTTTTTCCGTCTGTAACGCGGCAAAAAAGTTGCGATGCTGCATGGTCCAGTCACTTATCCGGTAGTAACCACCCATCTTCAGCGCCAGCTCTCTCGATACCTGAGGCGCCAAATAGAGATCATCCAGTTTCAGGCGTATCCCGGTCGCACCAGACTCGAGACGCATCAGTTTGGCCGCATCCTGCATATGCATGATGGCGACACCCCTGTCGTACTCCCCCATACCCACCTGAAAGATCGCTGCCACGGTAAACCGCTTCAGCCGTGGCATGATACCGGCAGGTGTGACATTCACCTGAGGGGTCACCAGGGTGACGCGATCCCCGACCCCAACACCCAGCACCAGGGCCAATTCGCGGCCGAGAATCAGGCCGTATTCACCTGGCTGCAGGGCATCGATAGAGCCATGGGTGATGGCTGAAATAACCTCTGACACCTTGCCTTCCTGGGCCGGCAATATACCCCGCAATAACACCCCGCTGACCTTTTGTCCGCTGATCAGCATACCCTGGCCCTCCACATAGGGGGCCTCGCCAATCACATGCGGGAATGTTGCAGCCTCGGCCTGTACCTCGGCCCAATCCTTCAACTCACCATTAACGCCTGAAATCGTGGCGTGGGATGTCATACCGAGAATTCGTTCACGGACTTCCTTGTGAAACCCGTTCATAACTGATAGGACAACGATCAATGCCACCACACCCAGCATGATGCCTAGCATCGAGATTAGGGATATGAAGGAGATAAAATGGTTACGCCGCTTGGCGCGTGTATAGCGCAGGCCGATATAAAATTCGATCGGTTTGAACATAGTTGGCCAATAAACCTGTTTTCTAGTCGCACCCAATTCCGTAGGTGTTTTTGCTGGCTGGGTGTCAGTGATCCAATCGGATAGCCTAACAAAAATAGGCACGAATAGGGGCTACAATTTTCCGCCTATCATGAATTCATCCTACACGGCATTGCATCGACCACCGCGCAGCTTGATATCAAGCTGGTATGATGAAAGAAAAACTTATTATTTTCTATACTTAGATAAGAGTGCTATATTCCTTCCTGAAGAGACAAATTCGGAGTTGCTCAGATGATTTTTCGTATTACAACCCTGTCTGCCGCACTTATCTGCCTGCTCGCACTACCGGTTTCAGCCGATGTGCTGCTGATCGATTCAATCAATACAGCACCTATAAATAGTGAAGAGGGCATCCCTCGCCCCACTCGCAGCATGTCGATGGATCAGGTCAGCCAGCGTTATGGCCAACCAGTGACTGCACACCCCAGCGTGGGTGAGCCACCCATCACCCGTTGGGACTACGGCGGCTATTCCGTCTTCTTTGAATATGACCTGGTCCTGACATCGGTGCTGCACCGCTAAAGATCGTTATCTCAATCCTACGCATTCCATGGTGCGGTGAACCGCACCCTACGCTTTGAAGGACCGTAGGGTGCGGCTCGCCGCACCGATACTATCTATCCAGCTGACCTGCCCTGTTACATATTATTTTGGGCACCCATGAGGGGCTCTTGCTGTTTACCTAGCCAGTAACCAGGCTATTCTTGACAATTTTACTCAGTTATTTATACTGCTCACCAATATGTTACTCAATCAGGTAGTATTTCATGACTGAGACCATGACCTCTCAAGAGCTGATGCATTCGATCATTCAGCGTATAGCCACCGGCCCGGAGTTGAGCAAGGATATCTCCCTGGAGGAGACAAGCCAGGGTATGGCGGCCATCCTTAGGGGGGAGATCGATGAGGTTCAGGCGGCAATATTCCTCATCGCGCTGCGCATGAAACGGGAGACCGACGACGAGAATAAGGGCGCCCTGGATGCGATCCTGAATATCTCCCAAAGTCGTCAAGCCCAGGTTGATCAGTTGATCTCCCTGGCTGATCCCTATGATGGTGTCAATCGCAACCTTCCCGTCGCCCCTTTCATCCCTGCGGTGTTGGCCGCCTGCGGCCTGCCCTGCGTAAGTCATGGCCTGGATGCCGTCGGTCCTAAATACGGTGTTACTCACCGCCATGTGCTGCAAGCAGCAGGGATCGATGTGGATCTTGACCTGGATAGGGCCGCCTCTCGACTTGAGGATCCCGCGTTGGGATGGGCCTATGTGGATCAACGTACATTCTGTCCCGGCCTGCACGACCTGACCGGATTGAGACAAAAGATCATCAAACGCCAGGTCCTGACCACTGTGGAAGTATTGGCAAAACCCCTTACCGCCAGAAAAAAGACTCATTTGGTAACCGGTTATGTGCATAAACCCTACCCGGCGAAATATGCGTCACTGGCCCGTTTCGCCGGATTTGAGGGCTGTTTACTGGTGCGTGGTATAGAAGGCGGGGTTATCCCATCCCTCAGACAACAAGGGTTGATCTATCGCTATGATGACCTGGGAGTGGAACAACCTGTAGAGATCGCGCCAGAGAGCCTCGGCATACAACAGACCTTCAGGGCCGTCCCCCTACCGGAAGCGGATGTGGGCGGAAAGGATGTTGACGAAATCGCCCGCATCAAAGATGTCAGTGATGCAGCCACCGCAGCCGCCGATATTGGCATGCGTGCGCTTCAAGGGGAACAAGGCCCGGCCTATGATGCCCTGGTCTACAGTTGCGCATTGATCCTATGGCATGCCGGGGGCAGCAACACCATGGAATCGGCTGCAGACCAGGTTCGCCAGGTTCTCGACTCCGGTCTTGCTCAGCAGCGAATCAGGTAGCGATGATGGCAGATGGGTGGTTGGAAGTTGCACACCGTGATGAGCTGCAGCCTGGAATGATGAAACGTGTCGATATTGCAGGCCAACGTTATCTGCTTGCGAATGCCGGTGGTCAAATCTATGCCGTGGATGATCTGTGTAGCCATGAAGAGGTCTCCCTCTACCTGGGTTGTATCGATGGGGATACCATTAAATGCTCCCTGCACGGCAGTCGTTTCAGCCTGAAAAACGGTGAGCCTCTGGACCCACCGGCAACAGAGCCAATTAAAACATATCCAATAAAGATCAGTTCTGATCATATCTATTTAATGAAAAAAACCGCCTGACAGAAGATGTTTAGGTGATCTAGATCAAAATTCTCTTCATTCCCAGACTAGCGCACCTAGGGTATTTACTATATATTTGCCCTCTAATGAAAACTGCCCCAAGGGCACCATAATTTCACCACCAAGTAATTTCCGGGGGGATATGTCCGGTGAAATACCTGTTCGTATTGGCTATCGCTTTCTGTTTGACCCTTGCGTGGCAAACATCCAATATCGCTAAGCGCACCCCCAATCTGCAAAGTTTTGAGCAGGAACAGGTTATTATCAAAACACCGCAAGCCACATAAGCATAAGTCTGCCACTCGCAAACCCTTAAGCTCAGCTTAAGAAACAATATAAATACCCTTCCATCATCTCATTTCGTGACAGAATACTGATTGCACCCGGGAATCAGTTCGCTGAATCAGCATCAAACTTAGTGTCTAATGGTGATTAATGGGAAATTATTCCCAATTATTGTGTGGGCATTGTTAGCTTCACCCACAGGACTCGATTTTTTGTTGAGGCACCGGAGGGAGTTCGGTTAAGGTTGTGCCCTTTTTTATAGAACGACAAAACGACAATAAACTTGTGACAACTACATCCACATCCTCTTCCGACACCTACCAAGCGTGTTCGCTACTCTGTATTCGGGACGACCGGGTGCTGTTCGAGGAGCTGAGTTTCAGCATCAATCCAGGTCAGGCGCTGGTATTGGAGGGTCGTAACGGCAGCGGCAAGACCTCACTGCTGCGTATCCTGTGCGGGATTCGCCTCCCGGAATCGGGAGAACTGTTGTGGGAAGGGAAGGATATATTCCGTTTGGGGCCTGAATTTCACGAGCACATCGCCTATCTGGGTCACAAAGATGGCTCCAAACTCGACCTAACCCCTTTGGAGAATCTTCGCATCGCCCGCGGGCTCGGTAAGGCCCAAACGGGGATCGGTCTTGAAGAGGCATTGGATCAGGTCGGACTCTATGGATTCGAAGACATACCCACACGCAATCTCTCCGCCGGCCAGCAACGGCGCCTGGCGATTGCAAGACTGTTGGTCACCGATGCAAAACTGTGGATACTGGATGAACCCTTTACTTCCCTCGACCGGAAAGGCATAGAACATATGGAACGCCTCTTCGAAGGGCATCTCAAGCGGGGAGGCATGGCAGCCATGACCACCCATCACCGGATTGGATTCCGGGATGATATACAATTAATACGTATCAATCTGTCCGAACGATGAGCACACTCTCACTTTCAAGCGCCTTTAGCCTGCTCCTGAAAAGGGATCTGGTGCTGGCCTATCGTCGCCGCGCGGAACTGGTCAATCCAATGTTGTTCTTTGTCCTGGTCACGGCCATGTTTCCATTGGGTATTGGTAATGACGCCAAGCTGATTGAAGCTGTCGGGCCTGGTGTGATCTGGGTGGCGGCCCTGCTCGCCGCCCTGCTCTCTCTGGATAGTATGTTCCGCTCCGACTACGATGACGGCTCATTGGAACAGTTCATGATGAGTGCCCACCCGGTCTCTGTTCTGGTACTGGCAAAGATACTGGCCCATTGGCTGGTAACCGGCCTGCCGCTTTTTATCGTTGCACCCTTGCTGGCGGTGTTACTGAATATCCCGGGTTCTGCTATTCCCACCCTGATGCTGACCTTATTATTAGGCACCCCGGTACTGAGTCTGATCGGTTCCGTCGGTGTAGCCCTGACGGTAGGTCTGCGCCGGGGCGGTGTGATACTTTCACTCCTGGTCCTACCCCTCTATGTACCGGTATTGATCTTTGCCACAGATGCTGTCAAAACTGCTATTGTCGGCATACCGACAACAGCACAATTGTCCATATTATCCGCCATGCTGGTGGGTTCCCTGGTATTGGCCCCAATGGCTACTGCCGCTTCATTGAGAATCAGTCTGAGTTGATATGATCATTCGTTTCTTTCATCAAATGGGTTCCCCGCGCTACTTCTATAATGTGGCCGGGAAATTAATCCCCTGGTTCATGGTCAGCTTCCTGCTCACCCTGGTATGGGGTCTCTATAATGGCCTGTTCGTCGCCCCGCCAGACTATCAACAGGGAGAGAGCTACCGCATCATGTATATCCATGTGCCGGCCGCATGGATGTCCATGTTTATCTATGTGGTGATGGCGGTTTCCGGTCTGATCAGTCTGGTATGGCGCATCAAGATGACGGAGATCATCGTGATCAGCAGTGCCACCGTTGGGGCCTCGTTCACATTCCTGGCCCTCGCCACCGGCTCCCTTTGGGGCAAACCGATGTGGGGCACCTGGTGGGTCTGGGATGCGCGACTGACCTCCGAACTGCTGCTGCTGTTTCTCTACCTGGGGATTATCGCCCTGCACAGCGCCATCGAAGACAAACGGGTCGCTGCCCGGGCTGTCTCGATCCTGGCCCTGGTGGGGGTTGTCAACATCCCCATCATTCACTATTCGGTGGAGTGGTGGAACACCCTGCATCAACCCGCATCGATCACAAAATTCGACAAACCTTCAATGGATATGAGTATGCTGATTCCGCTGCTAACCATGGCCATATCATTTAAACTTTACTATGGTGCTGTGGTCTTAATGCGCGCGCGGGCGGAAATCGTGGAGCGTGAACGCAATTCACGCTGGGTGCAGGAAATGGTCGAACAGGAGGCGAAATGAGCGACTTCTTCGCCATGGGAGGGTATGCGGTCTATGTTTGGCCCTCCTTTCTACTTGCGCTGATTATCCTTGTCGCCAATGTTGTTGCTCCAATGCAACATCGCAAGAGAGTCATAAAAGATATCGCCCGAAAACTACGTCGGGCCAGGAAAGAACAGAGATGAATCCCATACGCAAAAAACGACTGACCCTGATCGGCCTGATGGTTGCCGGTATAGGTGTGGCCACCTGGTTGGCCCTGAATGCCTTCGACGAGAATCTGATGTTCTTCTTCTCACCATCCGAAGTGGCTGAGGGAAAGGCACCGACCGCCCATCCGTTCCGCATCGGCGGCCTGGTGGAGGTCGACAGTGTCAAACGCAAACCGGATGGCCTGACTACCGCGTTCTCAGTCACCGATAACGCCGAGGCGGTGACCGTGGAGTACACGGGTATCCTCCCCGATCTGTTCCGCGAGGGTCAGGGGATCGTCGCCATGGGACAGCTGAACGAATCGGGCATCTTCATCGCCAGCGAGGTACTCGCCAAGCATGATGAAAACTACATGCCGCCCGAGGTTGCAGCTTCACTGAAGACCGCCCATGACGACGGCGTCAATAACATGCAGTCGAGAGTCCAATGATTCCCGAGCTCGGCCACTTCGCGCTCATTCTCGCCCTCTGCCTGGCGATCACCCAGGCGGTTGTGCCCCTGATCGGATCCTATACCCGGACTGTTTCGTGGATGGCAGCGTCGCGCTCCCTCGCCTGGGGACAGTTCGTATTTTTGGCCGTCTCCCTGATCATTCTCACCAATGCCTTTTTGAGCAACGATTTCTCGGTGATCTATGTAGCCCAGCATGGCAATACCAAACTACCTGATATCTACAAGATTTCAGCGGTTTGGGGCGCCCATGAAGGCTCACTGCTGCTTTGGGCCTTTCTCCTCGCATGCTGGAGTGTGGCGATCGCTATTTTCAGTCGCAACCTGCCCCTGGAGATGGTATCCCGGGTGCTCTCCGTAATGGGTATGATCAGCATCGGCTTCATGCTCTTCATGCTGCTGACCTCAAACCCGTTTGACAGAACCTTCCCAGCCCCCGTCGAGGGTCGCGAGTTGAATCCCATGCTGCAGGATCCGGGCCTGGCAATCCATCCCCCCATGCTCTACATGGGCTATGTGGGATTTTCGGTGGCCTTCGCCTTTGCCATCGCCGCCCTCATGGGGGGACGCCTGGATGCCTCCTGGGCGCGCTGGTCCCGTCCCTGGACGACCATTGCCTGGGTCTTCCTTACCCTGGGCATCGCCCTGGGAAGCTGGTGGGCTTATTACGAACTGGGCTGGGGTGGCTGGTGGTTCTGGGATCCTGTGGAAAACGCCTCCTTTATGCCCTGGTTGATTGGTACCGCACTGATCCATTCCCTGGCGGTTACCGAAAAGCGGGGCGCCTTCAAGAGCTGGACCGTACTGCTTGCCATTTCGGCCTTCTCCCTGAGTCTGTTGGGTACCTTCCTGGTGCGTTCCGGGGTGCTCACCTCGGTCCACTCCTTCGCCTCCGATCCGGCACGGGGTATCTTCATCCTGATATTCCTACTGATTGTGATTGGCGGGTCACTGCTGCTATACACCTGGCGTGCCCCCTATATATCCGGGGGCGGACGCTTCGATCTGGTATCCAGGGAGACCTTCCTGTTGGGCAATAACCTGTTGCTCACCGTGTTTGCAGCCCTGGTGCTCATCGGAACCCTGGCGCCACTCATCTACGACGCACTCGATCTGGGGAAGATATCCGTGGGCTTCCCCTGGTTCAACAAGATGTTCCTGCTGACCACCCCCTTCCTCGCCCTGCTCATGGGTATGGGGACCCTGGCACGTTGGAAACATGCGGAACCCACTTTGTTGGTCAAGCAGTTGCGAGTCGCTTTCATCGTCAGCCTGCTGTTCGGGCTGTTGAGCTTGCTGCCCATGTTCTCCGGCGGAAACTGGTTGGTCGGGCTCGGTATGGGATTGGCGATGTGGATCACCACCTCCCACGTGGTCAACCTACGCGATCGGCTCAAGCACAAACAGGGATTCTCCGGCTTCTGGGTAGACCTGAAAAGCGGCGGACGCAGCTATTACGGTATGGTCCTCGCCCATCTGGGCGTAGCGATGTTCATCGTTGGCGTTACCATGGTCAGCAACTACGGCATTGAATCCGATGTGCGTATGAGCCCCGGTGATGTAAGCGATATCGCTGGCTACAGCTTCAAGTTCGAAGGAGTGAATCGTACACCAGGACCAAACTACAATGCCCATCGCGGGCGTTTCCATGTCTCCAGGGATGGCCAACAGCTGACCACCCTGGAGCCGGAAAAGCGCACCTATTTCGTGCAGACCAAACCGATGACAGAGGCGGCGATCGATTGGGGCATAACCCGCGACCTCTATGTATCCCTGGGCGAACCCCTGGGTGGTGGCGATTGGAGTCTGCGTCTCTACTATAAACCCTATGTCCGCTGGATATGGCTGGGTGGACTGCTGATGGGCCTGGGAGGCATTCTCGCGGTCACCGATCGGCGCTATCGTACCGCCAGGGTGAAGGCCGCGCAGCAGGTCAATAGTGCCAATGCCGCACCGGCTGCGTCAGGGAGTTAAGCACCAATGAATCGTTATCTACGCTACTCCGTTCCTCTGCTGATATTCGTCCTGATAGCGTCATTCCTCGCCTGGGGTCTCAAGCGGGACTACGACCCCAGGCATATCCCCTCACCACTGGTGGGTAAGTCGATTCCGGAATTTTTACTACCAACCGTGGAGAGCCCCGATACCATGGTGAAATCGAGTGATCTCCAGGGTAAGGTCTATCTCCTCAACGTGTGGGCGACCTGGTGTGTCTCCTGCCGTGCCGAGCACGAAACCCTGGTCCATCTCTCCCGCTCGGGTAAAATTGATATCATCGGACTCAACTGGAAAGACGAAAGGGATAAGGCCCAGGTCTGGTTGCGCCAGCTTGGAGATCCCTACAGTGTGAATATATTCGATAAGAAGGGACGCACCGCCATCGACCTGGGGGTGTATGGCGCGCCGGAGACCTTTTTGGTGGACAGCAAGGGTATTATTCATTACAAACATGCAGGCCCGCTGACCATGCAGCTGTTCAATGAGACACTCCTGCCCATGATTGAAGATTTAAAGCGAAAAGGATAAGTACGTGCGAGTGTTTGTATTAACTCTGTTTCTGTTCCTGACTCTCTCTCCCGCAACTCAAGCCGCGACCCTGGCGGATTACAGCTTCGATGAACCGGACAAAGCCGAGGATTTCCGCGCCATCATCGAAGAGATGCGATGCCTGGTATGCCAGAATGAGTCCTTGGCCGGATCCAATGCAGAACTCGCTATCGACCTGCGAAATGAAATATACGAGATGATGAAGAGTGGTAAGGAGAAGCAGGATATTATCAACTTCATGGTTGCCCGCTACGGTGATTTCGTGCTCTACAGTCCACCTCTCAAACCCACAACCTATCCGATTTGGTTTGGTCCCCTGATCGTATTCCTGGTGGGTGGAGTCGTGCTTTTCCGCATTCTGAAACGCAAAAGCGTTACCCGGGAAACAGAGCTTTCCGTGGAAGAGGAACAACGACTGAATCGCTTGTTAAACCAGTCGACCGACCAAAGAGACGCTGATCAATGACCCTATTCTGGATAATTATCGCCGGGTTCACGCTCCTGGCTATGGGATTTGTCGCATTGCCATTGATGCGTAAACAGGTTGCCAGCGGCATCACATCCGATGAACTCAACCTGGCCGTGTTCAAGCAGCAGCTGGCTGAATTGGATAGTGATCTGGCAGCAGGCATGCTCGACCAGGCCCGTTATGACGCGGCACGCAAGGATCTTGAAAAAGAGCTGCTATCAGATGTTTCCGATGAGGCGCAACAGAGTGATAGCAAAAGCTCTGGCCAGGTCATGGCACTATCCGCACTGGCGATACCCCTGGCGGCCCTGGTGATATACCTATTCATCGGTTCCCCCGAGATCATTCAACGCCTGGCCAGTCAGCCAGCAGGCATGCCCACGGCATCCACTCAATCCCCACCTCAGGGCGATTCAATGCAGAATCTGCCGCCGATGGAAGAGCTGGTCAAGCGACTTGCCACGAAATTGCAGGAGCAGCCCAACAACCAGGAGGGCTGGATCATGCTGGGGCGCAGCTACATGGCGATGAACGATGCATCAGCCGCTATCAATGCATTTGAACGCGCCATGGAGATCAGTGATGAGAATATCGGTCTACTCCTGGCGTACGCCGAAGCCATTGCATCCAATACCGGAAATGACTTTACCGGACGGGCTGCGCCGATGGTGGAAAAGGCGTTCCAGTTGGAACCGGAGAATCCCAATGTGCTATGGATAGCCGGCATACTCGCCTACCAACGTGCCGATTTCCAGGGCGCCCTCGACCGCTGGTCCGCGCTGCGGGAGATGTTGAAACCCCAGAGTGCTGAACTCGAATCCGTCAACAGTGCCCTGGATGACGTCCGCTCACAATTGGGACTCCCTGCTGAGGAACCGGCGCTGCCCAGCATCGCTCAGGCAAAAAAACCGGCGCCGGTGAAGGACCCTGCCGCTGCTGGCAAGTCGGTCAAAGTCGAGATTTCACTCTCCCCGGAAATGCGCGACAAGGCAAAACCCGATGACCTGCTGTTCATCTATGCCAAGGCTATGAGCGGCCCCCCCATGCCGTTGGCGGCGGTACGCAAAAGGGTCAGCGACCTGCCCCTTTCCATCAGCCTGGATGACAGCATGGCGATGATGCCACAGATGAAACTCTCCAAATTCTCGGAAGTCTCCGTGGGTGCACGCATATCCCTGTCGGGTAATCCCACCGCACAGAGTGGCGATCTCGAGGGTGAAATCAGCGCTGTCAGCCCGGGCCAGGCGGAAATCGTAAAGGTCGTGATAAATTCGGTTCATCCGTGACCAGAAACAGCTGAGCAAAAAATACCTGCTACAGACTACCCGTTCGAACTGGTGGATATCGGATCAGGATCGATGCCTATCGGCTCGAGCCAGCAGTGACAAGTGACGAGGTTTTTCTTACATTTTCCTGTTCAAGCTCAACAACTCCGGGATTCTGGTTGATATACTGGCCTAACCAGAAGAAAACTAATATCCTTTCGCGGGTATCTTCCATCAATCGTCTCGGATAGACCCGCGTTTTCCGCTGATAGGAGTCAATATGGCCAGTTATTCGACCCACGACATTCGTAATATCGCCCTGGTAGGGCATGCAGGCGCTGGCAAGACCAGTCTGATCGAATCGTTACTGCATAAAAGCAGATCCATTCCCAGTGCTGGCAGCATAGCACGAGGCGACACTGTCTGTGATTACGAAGAGATGGAGAAAGAATTACAGCACTCTCTCGACATCGCCGTCGTCCATCTCAGCCATGAAGAGAAACAGGTCAACATCATCGACACCCCGGGATACGCTGACTTTCTAGGCCGGGGCATCAGTATCCTTCCAGCGGTCGAGACGGCGGCCGTGGTGGTCAACGCCGGCACGGGTATCGAATCCATCACGATCCAGATGATGGAAGCGGCAAAGCGCAGAAATCTGTGCCGATTCATCATCGTCAATAAGATCGATGCAGATGGGGTCGACTACCAAGAATTGATGGATAGCCTGCGAGAGACCTTCGGCAAAGAGTGTCTTCCCATCAACCTGCCCGCTGATAACGGGCAAAGGGTCATTGACTGCTTTTTTCAACCAGGCGGTGATGCAACCGATTTCTCCTCCATATCCCAGGCCCACGACAATATGATCGATCAGGTGGTTGAGGTCGATGAGGAGTTGATGGAACTCTATCTGGAGCAGGGCGAAGCACTGCAACCGGATCAACTTCACGACCCCTTCGAAAAAGCCTTGCGTGAGGGACATCTGATACCTGTCTGCTTCACCTCTGTTGAAAACGGTGCCGGAATCGATGAACTCCTGACCCTGTTTGCACGCCTGATGCCCGACCCGACCGAAGGTAATCCTCCCCCGTTCATGAAAGGCGAAGGTGCGGATTTGCAGCCGGTCGAGGTCTCACCTGATCCTGACAAACATGTTATCGGGCATGTTTTCAAGGTCCTCAATGATCCCTATCGGGGCAAATTGGGGATCTTTCGCGTACACCAGGGAACCCTGGAAACCAATGCTCAACTCTATATCGGCGATGCGCGCAAACCCTTCAAGGTCAATCACCTGTTCAGGTTGCAGGGAAAAGAGCAGGACGAGATGCGTCAGGCCGTTCCCGGGGACATTTGCGCAGTGGCAAGGGTTGAAGATATCCACTTCGATGCCGTGCTGCATGACTCCCATGATGAGGATCACCACCATCTGCGCTCCATCGAGTGTCCGCTACCTCTGTTTGGCCTTGCCATCACCACCACCAAACGGGGTGACGAACAGAAACTGAGCGATGCCCTGCACAAGCTGGAAGATGAAGATCCCTGTTTTCATGTCGAACACAATGTCAGTATGAACGAAACCGTGATGCGCGGTCTCGGTGAGATGCATCTTGAAGTGTTGCTGCAGCAAATCAAGAATAAATACGGTGTCGAGGTAGAGACACATCCCCCCAGCATCGCCTATCGCGAGACCATTACCCGCAAAGCCGAGGCAGACTATCGGCACAAGAAGCAGACCGGCGGCGCCGGTCAGTTCGGTGAGGTACATCTGCGCATAGAGCCCCTGGCCCGCGGCGAGGGTTTCGAGTTTGTCAACAAGATCGTCGGTGGTGCGATCCCGGGTCAATTCATTCCCGCTGTCGAGAAGGGTGTGAAACAGGCCATGGAGGAAGGTGCAATCGGCGGTTTTGCGATGCAGGATGTTCGCGTGGTTCTCTATGATGGAAAATACCATGCGGTCGACTCGAAAGAGATTGCCTTTGTCACTGCCGGCAAAAAGGCCTTTCTGGAGGCGGTTGCAAAGGCAGGACCGGTGATATTGGAGCCGATCGTCAACATCTCCATCACTACACCTGACAACTTCATGGGCGACTTGACCGGCGACCTGGCAGGCCGACGGGGACAAATCAGCGGCACCGAATCGGGTCGCAACAATACATTGATCATTAAGGGTCAGGCACCTCTGTCTGAATTGGAGGGGTATGCCACCCATATGAAAGCAATCACCGGTGGCGAAGGTAACTACACCATTGAGTTCAGTCACTACGAGGCAGTGCCCGCCAATGTCCAACAACAACTCAAATCCGCCAATCAAGGATAATAAATTTAATTGCTAATTTTTAATCAATTCCAGAGGTAACAATACCCACTTATAGGTAGTCTTTTACGACATAGTAGGTAGAAAAAAACCGCCCTGTTCAATTACATAAACAGGGCGGTTTTTTTTGCTTTTCGATTCTGACAAAAAAACTTAAAAACGATAGTTATAAAAGTAAAAATATCCAATAAATAGCGCTGTAAAACGAATTTTGGAAATATTCAATACAAAACAAATACAGCACTTATAAGCTATTTATTTAAACATTGAATATTGCAAAATAATTATTCCGTGGAAATGCTTGATCTAGATCAAGGCGGTCATCTTCCCGAATCGTTTTTATAGGCGTGTGTAAGCATAATAATGAACAGGGTTTTACTGACTAGATATCAAGTGAAACCATGCAGTCCCCATATAAAATAAAACTTGGGGTTGGGGGAACAGTCGTAACGATCCATTCTGCTATTTGGCTTGCTAAACCCAGGGTGGGAGATTTCATTTGCTAACTTGCGTCTTCTTGCATCTCGATTGCATAGAGGCCTTGCTTTGCTCCTGAAACCCTACCTTTAAGTCAACCCATTAAGGAGGGAGCTATGAATTGCTTCAGTAATGGTCGGTTTACAGCGATACTGGGGAGTGTTGTAGCTGGAATCACCCTGCTATTCCAGGTCACAACAGCCGATGCAGCACGACCTTCTGGCGAAATAGGTAAAGATTGGGGTAATCCGAAAGGCCAAGAGTGTATTGAATGTCACTGGCAAGAGGACCCAGGACTGACCATGGAGTGGAACAACAGTCAACATGGTCAGAGCGGTGTCAATTGCCTCGATTGTCATGAGGCCAAAGCGGATGACAAGGACGGTTTCGAGCATGAGGGACAACGCATCTCCATCATTGTCACCCCGAAGGACTGTTCGAAATGTCACTCCGTCGAGTTCGAAGAGATGGATGGCTCTCACCACTCCAAGGGTGGCCAGATTCTCGCATCACTCGACAACCTCCTGGGTGAAGTAGTCGGCGGCCCCGCCGCTGTAAATGCCGGCTGCCGCCAATGTCACGGCTCCACGGTCGAAATAGGTGAAGACGGCAGACCGCTACCGACCACCTGGCCAAATACCGGCATCGGACGTATCAATCCGGACGGTTCATCGGGTTCCTGCACCGCCTGTCACGGCCGCCACCGCTTCTCCAAGGCCCAGGCCCGTACCCCAGACACCTGTGGTAAGTGTCATGTGGGTCCTGACCACCCGCAGATCGAGGTCTACAACGAGTCCAAGCATGGCATCATCTATCGCGCCAAGGTCGATGAGATGAACATGGAGTCTGACAAGTGGGTCGCCGGTATCGACTACTCCGCCGCCCCCACCTGCGCCACCTGCCACATGAGCGCCGGTGGCAAAGAGGGTAAGACCCATAACGTGGGTGATCGTATCTCCTGGACCCTGCGTCCGCCGATCTCTCAGAAGATCAACCTGATTCGCCTGGAGAACGGTGATGAGTTCGACGTCAAAGAGGGTAAGGAAATACCCAAGGTCGGTGACAAGGCCAAGGGTTCCACCGTGGTCGAGGTCGTGACCTGGAAGGAGCGTCGCAAGAAGATGCAGGAAGTCTGTAAGGCCTGCCACAGCGACAGCGTCATCGAAGGCCACTATAACCAGTTCGACAACGTGGTGGAACTCTACAACGAGAAGTTCGCCAAGCCGATCGCCGCTGTGATGGGCGAGTTGAAAAAGAACGGCTATATCACCAAGGCCCCGTTTGACGACAAGATCGAGTGGACCTGGTGGGAGATCTGGCATCACGAAGGTCGCCGCGCACGTCACGGCGCGTCCATGAGTGGTCCTGACTACACCTGGTGGCACGGCATCTATGATGTGGCCAAGCACACCTACATGAAGTGGATACCTGAGCTGAAAGATGTGGCTATGAAGAAAGACGGCAACACCAAGTTCGCCGACGCCATGCTCGACAAGTACTTCCGTCCGATCGATGGCCATACCTGGTACTTTGAGGGTATGAGCAAAGAGGCCATCGATAAGGTGCGTAAGGGCTTTGAAGAACGCTATGGCAAAGGCGCTCTCAAATAAGATGGTGTAAGCAGTGGTTCAGGCCCCTTCAGGATCTTCCTGGAGGGGCCCTTCCGCAGCCGCATATTTTTATATCTCAAACCTTACAACAGAGGTATTACATGCCAGTTTCTTATAAATACCTTATTGCAGCACTGCTCAGCTTAGGGATGGCCCTACCGGCACTGGCAAACAAGAACCCAGACAGATTAATCGAACGGGCGCAGGAGCAGGCAGAAGCTGGGGACCTGTTGGCGGCTCAGTCCACTCTCCAGGAGGTTGTCGAAACCGCCCCCTCCTCCCTGGCCTATACTCGTTTGGGTGGAGTTCATTTACTGCAACAGGCCTACTCCACAGGCATTAAGCATTTTCAACAGGCTATCATGCTCGATCAGTCAAACGCCAAGGCCTTCGTCGGTTTGGCTGTCGCCTACTTGCACATGGGCAGGTACCAGCTTGCCCGGGAGGCGCTGAAACAGGCGGAACAGCTGGATCCCGAGAAAAAACAAGAAATCGAAAAAGTGCTCACATGGTTGAATCAGCGTTCATCACAAGATTATGGGCATTGAGCATGTATTCCATCAGAGGAGATTTTCATGAACAGCAGAAAAACAACGCTACTGGTTATAACAGTCAGTCTGCTACTGGGATGGGTTTTAGCCGGGTGCGCCACGCAAACTCAATCAGCACAGGAATCCAAACCCTCCAAGCAGGCTGCGGCTGAGGCACCTGCTGCTGCAGCAAAAACCTCCGGTATTCGTTCCCCCAGCATGCTGGCAAATACCTGTGCCGGATGCCATGGCACCAACGGCGCCAGCGCCGGGAAGATCATGCCGATCATCGGTGGTATGGAGAAAGAGTACATGCAGCTGGTATTGGAGGAGTTCAAGACAGGTGAACGGGACTCAACCATTATGGGGCGCATCGCAAAAGGCTACTCGGATAATGAACTTAAGGCGATTGCGTCCTACCTGGCAAATCAACCCTGGGTATCCAGCCCGTTCAAGGCCGATCCCAAGCTGGCTGCCATGGGTAAAAAGATTCATGAAGAAAAGTGTAAGACCTGTCATGAGGATGGAGGTCGGGTACAGGAGGATGATGCACCACGTCTGGCTGGACAGTGGCCCGACTACTCCCTGCACTACCTCAAGGATTGCCATAAGAAGGGCAGACGCTGTGCACCACGTAAGATGGGCAAACGTGTGATGAATCTCTCTCAAGAAGAGTTGAAGGCCATGGCCCACTACTACGCCAGTGAAAAATAGTTGCAGGGGAATATTAAAATGACTCAAATTACTCGAAGAAAATTTGTCAAGGCCGCTGGCGCATGTGCCGCACTGGGAGCAATGTTCTCTATCACTCCCCAGGCCTTCGGACAAGCCAAGAAAGGCCGTGTGATCGTTATCGGCGGTGGTTATGGCGGTGCCATTGCAGCCAAGTACATCAAAATGGCGGATCCGGATATCGATGTTCTGCTGATCGAGAAAAACGCCAATTATGTCTCCTGCCCGATGAGTAATGAGGTGCTTGGGGGGGATAGGGATATCGAGAGTATTACCTTTGGTTATGCCAAGCTCAATGACAATCATGGCATAAATGTTGTCACCGATGAGGTAGTATCGATAGACCCTGACAAGCACTCCGTCAAGGGTAAGAGCGGCAAACAATACAGCTATGATAAGTTGGTTGTCTCACCCGGCATCGATTTCCGTTATGAAAAGATCGAAGGCTATAGCGCAGAGGTTGCAGAGCAAATTCCACATGCCTGGAAGGCGGGGCCGCAAACACTTACCCTGCGCAAGCAGCTAACGGCAATGAAAGATGGTGGTGTCTGCTATATCGTGGCGCCCCCAAATCCCTTCCGCTGTCCCCCCGGGCCTTATGAGCGTGCCGCGCAAATCGCCCACTACTTCAAACAACATAAACCCAAATCCAAGGTCATCATCCTGGATACCAAGGATAAGTTCTCCAAGCAGGGCCTGTTCATGCAGGGTTACAAAAAGTTCTATGGCGATACGGTGGAATGGGTAGCTGGGGCTGCAGGAGGCATCATTGAAGGGGTGGATGCCAAAAGCAAGACCCTAATCGGGCAGGTCGACGAATACCAAGGGGATGTAGTGAACATCATTCCGGCACAAAAAGCCGGAAAGATTGCCCAGATTGCAGGCCTGACAGATGACTCAGGCTGGTGCCCAGTCGATCAGATGACCTTTGAGTCAAGCATCCATAAGGATATTCATGTCATCGGTGATGCCTGCATAGCGGGCAAAATGCCGAAATCAGGCTATGCGGCCAACTCCCAAGGCAAGGTATGTGCCGCGGCAGTGGTCGCTGCGCTGAATGGAAACGAACCTGGAGAACCCTCTTACGTCAATACCTGCTATAGCATAATAGCCCCAGAATGGGGAATCTCCGTAGCAGCAGTTTATCAACTGGTAGGGGGGAAAATAGTCGGTGTAAAAGGTGCTGGCGGCCTGTCACCCATGGACGCGAATGCACAAACCCGTGCCATCGAGGCAAAGTTCGCTCACAGCTGGTTTACCAACATCACCGCTGACATGTTCACCTGATAACAATAAACCTCTTATTAGAGAAACAGGCTTATTAAGCGCCACCCTGTGGCGCTTTTTTTTATCACTGTATTCATGCATGCAAAAGTAGTACGACGCGATAACACCATAATTCCTGGTTGCATACTGCAACAATGCACCCCATCCGCAACCTATTTCGAGCAGCCGTTCCCCCAACAGCCATCCATGCAGGCTTTACCAAAGCCTAGTGAACCTCGGGTCAAAACATACTTATACAATGCTTTATCGTAGACTTGAATGTCCCAGGGTCGATCGATTGCCAGTTATCGCCTGGTTATTATTCTTATAGTTTGACTGTGTTTTGCAAGGGCGCGATCAGTGACTTCTGATGGTAGTAAATACGCTAAATGCCACTGAATGGTTTCAATTCAAACGATCGTTCGATTGGAATTAACCTGTCAACAGGTTGTGTACACACATCAACCGGCACATAAGGATATATGTACACCCCTGGAGCTGCCAAAAGAGCTTCATAAATTATGGTTGCACCAACCTCAACCCCCTGTGTAGGGGGTGAGGCCAGCACACCGTACCAGTACACTAAATTATATTAATCCATTATATTTATAAGTATCCTTTGTCCCCCACTATCCTTTAGCTAAACAAACAAATTATTTCTACCCAACACGCTCATTAGCCATGACTCTGCATGGGCAATTTACTGGGTTTCTCATTAGTTTCTTGCTGCCTCATCATCTTTGTTTGCGCCCTGACGAGCCTTGACATCGCAGAAATATCCCGATCATTGAGGGAGAAAGCCGCATCCACCCAGTCATTCGCAATATCCAGCAACTCTTGCTTATCCAATGGCAGGACCCGGTTGCGCATCTTAATCACAGAGCGCCTGGTGATATTCGATTTATTGAGACGTTTGATGAATGATCTCAGTGCAATCTCACCTTCTCCAGGCTCTGCAACCACATCCACAATACCCATCTCATACAGCTGTTCTGCGGTATAACCTTCGGCATTGATAATCATCCGTTCCACCAGTGCGGGGGAAATCCGTCTGGAGAGGAAAGAGTAAGCCCCCATGCCGGGAAACATATTAAAAACAACCTCGGGGAATTTAAACATCGTGCCAGCTTCAGCAATGATGTAGTCACTGGATAGCGCTGCTTCGAATCCTGCCCCAAGCGCTGTCCCGGTAACCAGTGAGATGGTACGCACATCGGCGTTGAGATTGACGAAATTGGCATACAGCACATCAATGCTCAGTTCTGCATAGTTTTGCAGGGTCTCTCTGTCACCTGAGGTGATCATGTCGACAAAAAATTTCAGGTCTCCACCAAGATTGAAGATACCGGGCACATCTGAATCAAAAATTAAAAAATCAATATCAGTGTTCAATTCCTTGCGGATGAGGTAGTCACTCGTCCATGTTTGAAATCTATTGATATCTTTCAGTAGCTGAGGTGAAAAACAGGGAATAGCGCCAGGATCCATGGCAAAAGTAAGAGTTTTATAACTCTCGTCATAGCGGATGTTGAGTGTGTCGAATGATAGTTCTGATAGAGATTGTGTAGGTACGGCTTTGAGCATTTTCATTTCCTCATGGGTAGATGTCATGGTGTCAGGTATTTTGTAGGTTTATAGTCCCACCGCAAATTAAAAATTGAATCGATGGTGGCATTATCTTAGGCTCTGCCACCACATGATAGAAACAGCAATTCGTAAAATGATTAAAGACTGAGTTATTAAAACAGTATGATCGTGAACCATTTCAGCTTTCATTGGGAAGTAGAATCCTTTAAGTAATTGATCTTGCGCAATATAATTAGTCATTTAAGCTTTTTATGGGAAACTAATTCTTATTATGGGTAAAATTTCTACTGTTTACAGTCGCAACCATTAGCTATATACATTCAAAAGAATGCCTTGATTGTTACAATAGACGAAACAGGAATACGAAAAATCAGCCACTTAGGGGTATAAAAGCCATGGCGGGCAATACGTTGAAAGAGGTTTTTAAACTACCCAGACTCTCGTTCATCTCCCAGGGACTGAGTGATGAGGCACGCCTGGAGTATGAGCAGGGACTGATTCGACTCTTTTTCACCTTTATCGTATTCACCTATCTGCTGATTTCAGATCTGACAAATCCTCTCGGCAGCACTCATGCCACAGCCACCAACCTGGCTGCTGGATACGAAATTTTCTCTTTTCTCATAATACTCTCGTTTATTTTCGCCAAACAGGGTTCGAAGCTGCGTAAGACTGTCACCATGCTGGGTGACCACATGATGACCTGTCTTGCCATGTATGGCGCGGGTGAGGTCGGCGCACCGCTGTTTACTGTCCTGCTTTGGATCACGGTTGGATATGGCGCACGATTTGGCAACAACTATCTCTATCTTGGCATGTTGCTCTCGACCTCAGGTTTTCTGGTGGTGATCAATACCACCCCCTTCTGGCTTGCTCACCCAGTGGTGGGTTATGGCTTGATCGTTACCAACATCGTCATACCTATTTTCGTCTCCAAAATTCTCGGACAACTGGTAGAGGCCAAGGCCATTGCTGAAGCGGCGAATCAGGCAAAGGGGCGTTTTCTTGCCAACATGAGTCATGAGATGCGCACACCGCTGACCGGTATCATCGGTATATCTCAGCTGTTGATGACTGAAAATCTGACTAAAAGGATTGCCAAGAAAGTCAACACAATGCACTCCTCTGCAAAACACCTGCTTACCCTCATCGATGACGTCCTGGATTTTTCGAAAATCGATGCCGGTGAAATCAAGATCGAAGTTCATGAGTTCGATCTGCATGCCCTGGTGACAAACGTCAGCGCATCCCTTGAACCTATCGCCAAGCAGAATAACATCAGTTTGATGACCCATATCTCCCCGGAAGTTCCATTCAATCTGCTAGGAGATCACCACCGTATCCAACAGGTACTCAACAATCTTGTCGGCAACGCCATCAAGTTTACACGTCAGGGTTATGTGGATATCAGAGTCAATCCGTTGCACACAACGAGCTCTATGCTGAACTTAAGATTTGAGGTAATAGACACCGGCATCGGAATAGCAGAAGAGGGTTTGAAAAACATTTTTCAACGCTTCAACCAGATCGATGATTCAATTACCAGGGAATATGGTGGTTCCGGCCTTGGCACGACAATCTCTAAAGAGTTGGTCAACGCAATGGGCGGTGACATCCACGTGGAAAGCACCTTGGGAAAAGGTTCTCGCTTCTATTTTGATCTTCCCCTTGAGATACCGGAATCCGCAAAGGAACAGCGCTACACTGGACACACTACAATTACATTCACCAACAGCCTTAAATTCTATAATAGGATCAATCAGCCACTAAAGCTTTGGGAAATAGGCAATGATGTGGCGAGTACAGTTGAAGAGTTGACTGAACTCATCACTCAGACAGCTTCTTTCACTGAACAACAACCTCTACTACTGCTGGATGCTGAACACGTAAGTGACAACCTGGAGCAGTTGATACAACAATTACATGAAGTAACAATCAATCAGGCCCATCTGATACTGATTGACACTGTTGGTAAATTCCAACCATTCGACATACCGCCAGAAATTGATGCTGTTGTGCATGATCTGGAGAATCGACGCCAGCTCTATAACGCCATTCACACTGCGTTTCTTGATACCAGCCTCCCTGAGGGTGTACAGGCAATCGATCGCTGGGATCAATCGCAAAGCCAGTACAGGCTGAAGATTCTTGTTGCTGAAGATACCGCGGTCAACCGCCTGATTCTGGGTGAGATGCTAACCAAGGCCGGCTATGAAGTCGAACTGGTGGAAGATGGGGAGCGCGCGTTAGAAAAATTCGAAGATTTTGAATTCGATCTAGCCATACTCGATATGCAGATGCCCCGCATCGGTGGCTTGGACGTTATCCGCGAATACAAATCAGGGTATGGTTTGATAAGGGACATACCCTTCATCGTACTAACCGCAAATATCTCGAATGAAGCAGAACGGCAATGTAAGGAAGCAGGCGCTGACGTCTATCTGCAAAAGCCAATCGACATGCATGCTTTGATCAGCGAAATCCACCGCCTGACGGATAGTGATAACAAAATATCGGAACAGGCTCCCGCCAACTACACGGTGGTTCGTAAAACAACCCCATTCATATCCAAACAACCGCAATACCTGGACAGGGACACGCTTGACCAGTTAAACAGATTGAGTACACGCGATAACTTTTTCGAAGAACTGGCAAACCACTTCCTCAAAGATGTCTACAGTTGTACCGAGCGTATGGAAATTGCACTCCAGGCTAACGACATCTCCCTGATCGTCGATGACGCACATGCTATCAAAGGTGCCGCCGGTAATATTGGCGCCATCTACCTTTTTGACAAGGCAAGCAAGTTGAACAGAGCGTCAAGTGAAGAGATTAGGCGCAATGGCCAGGCTTATCTGGATGAACTGGCTAGCGTCATCGATAAAACCAAGACAGCTTTGGAACACTATCTTGAGGATAATCACATAAACTTCAAGCTGATCAACCGCAAAGAGAAAGCAGATTAGACTCAACCGTGGCTATGGTGTAATTCTCCTTACCCTATCCAAGACACTCTCCATTGAAGTATCCAGTGCGTTTAGTGGAAGGGTATCCCGATGCCAATCCATCACTATAGGCACATAAGCCAGATGCACCGCAATCTTTTCAGTTAACCGCTCATCTCGATATTGACTGTTGTTCAATACACAGATAGGCATTAAGGTACAACCCAGTCCCACGACCACACACCCTAAAATACCATCCAGGGTGCCAAACTCCATGATTTCACCCTATATATATTGCAAAAGGAGCCACCAATATGCCTGACCAGGCAGATCGCCTAAAGGTATTGGCTGGCGGTGTCATCAGCCTCATCCTGATGCTCGGTATCGCCCGCTTTGCCTATACACCGCTGCTGCCAATTATGTTGGAACAGGCGGGGCTTGGACTCTCCGAGGGGGGATGGCTGACGGCTGTCAACTATCTGGGATACCTGTGTGGCGCAATCACGGCCTCACTGATCAGCGACCTGGTGCTCAAGGACCGTCTCTACCGCATCGGCCTGGTGGTGGCCGTTGTCTCCACATTGGGCATGGGGCTGACAGAGAATATATGGCTCTGGTCCTTCTACCGCTTCATTGCCGGATTGAGCAGCGCGGCAGGACTACTGCTGGGTTCCGGTCTGATTCTCAACTGGCTCATCCGTCATGGTTATCGCAGTGAACTGGGGATCCATTTCAGCGGTGTCGGTCTGGGTATCGCCTTTGGTGCGCTTGCGGTTGAACTGATGCATCACCACCTGGACTGGCGAGATCAGTGGCTGATGCTGAGCCTGATGGGCGGCCTGATGGCCATACCTGCGTGGGCATGGTTACCCCCTCCCGACACCAGCCAGGTGACACACAGCGGTGAGGTGATGGTCGACGCCCCACCCAGCCGACGCTTTCAGCAGATCTTCATGGCCGCCTACTTCTGTGCCGGTGCGGGTTATGTGGTCAGTGCCACCTTCATTGTGGCGATTATCGATGAACTGCCAGGGCTATCCGGCCTGGGGGGCTGGAGCTTCTTCATCCTTGGCCTGGCCGCGGCACCCGCCTCAATCCTATGGGATTTGGTGGCGCGCCGAACTGGAGATATCAACGCCCTGATTATTGCCTTCGTGTTGCAAACCATCGGCATACTATTACCGCTCATGCATCATAGCCCCATCATGGCAATGGCCGGGGCTCTGCTTTTCGGAGGCACGTTTATCGGCATCGTCAGCCTGGTGCTCACCATGGCCGGGCGCTACTACCCTACCCGCCCCGCCAAAATGATGGGAAAGATGACCATATCCTACGGCATTGCCCAGATTGTTACCCCTGCCATTACCGGCCTGCTTGCGGAGCGTAGCGGCAGCTATAGTGACGGACTCTATTTGGCAACAGTAATCATGACTGTGGGTACGTTACTGATATTCAGTCTCAGGCTACTGGAAACCAAGCAGACGACGGTTAAAATAGACACCGGTCACTAGGGCCTGTTAACACTAATCCAATGCGCCCTGTTGAGCCTGAAAAATCGCCAATCAAGGCGCGAGGAGAGAGGTTTGGTGATTCCAAATGAACTACGAGCAACACCGAGTGGCGCTTTTTCAGGCCCAACCCGAAGGGCTGGGGCTGTTTTTGCGCCCAGCGGCGTTATCATTCGCTAATGTAGCCCAGCTACACCACGCTCATGCTGCCTTGCTGGACACAAAAACAGCCCCAGCAGGACGTATTGGATTAGTGTTAACAGGCCCTAAAACAACAGTTGTATGATCAATCGAAAACTCTCAATCGCACCAATGCTGGATTGGACGGATCGCTACTGTCGCTATTTCCTGCGCCTGATCTCGAAACATGTGGTGCTGTATACGGAGATGGTTACCACCGGTGCCCTGTTGCATGGCGACCGGGCGCGCTTTCTCGATTTTGATCCCACTGAACATCCGGTTGCGCTGCAGCTGGGCGGCAGTGATCCGCAAGAACTGGCCGAATGCGCGAAGCTTGGCAGCCAATGGGGCTATGATGAGATCAACCTGAATGTGGGCTGCCCCTCTGACAGGGTCCAATCGGGACGCTTCGGTGCCTGCCTGATGGTAACGCCAGAGGTGGTCGGTGACTGCATCAAGGCCATGCTGGACAGCGTCTCCATCGATGTTACCGTCAAACACCGTATCGGTGTGGACGATCGGGACAGCTACCAGGAACTGTGCGACTTTGTCGGCAGCGTCTCTGAATCCGGCTGTAAGACCTTTATCGTGCATGCCCGCAAGGCCTGGCTGCAGGGGTTGAGCCCGAAACAGAATCGTGAGATCCCACCCCTCTCCTACGAGACGGTGCATAACCTCAAACGGGATTTCCCCCAGCTTGAATTGATCATCAACGGCGGCATAACCAATCTCGATCAGGTAAGCGAGCAACTGCAACAGGTGGATGGTGTGATGATCGGTCGCGAGGCCTATCACAATCCCTGGATACTGGCCCAGGCCGATCGAATGATATTCGGTGAGTCTCTAACCCCTTTGAGCCGACACCAGGTGGTCGAATCATTGATCCCGTTTGTCGAGAGTGAACTGGCGAAAGGAACACCGATCAATCGCATCACGCGCCATATTCTCGGTCTGTTTCAAGGTCAACCCGGCGCCAGAAAATGGCGCCGGGTGTTGAGCGAAGGGGCCCATTTGGCGGGCGCCGATACACAACTGTTGCGTCAGGCGGCAGCCCAGGTTACTACTGTCTGATCCCTTCTATCGATAACTCCAGTTGGACATTTTTCGAGGCCGGCCCCAGATCGAAGGCGATGCCGAAGTCGGCAAGCGCAATCTCTGTGGTGCCAAAGAAGCCGCGTCTGTAACCGCCCCAGGGATCATTGCCATGACCGATATGTTCAACTGCAATCACCACCGGTTTGGTTACACCGCGCAGGGTGAGATCACCTTTGAGCTCGGCCTTGCCGTCACCCTTCTCGGTATAGGATGTGGAGACGAATGACGCCTTGGGGTATTTGTCCACATACAGGAAATCCTCGCCACGCAGATGCTTGTCACGCTCCCCATGGTTGCTGTCGACACTGGCCGGCTTGATATCCACAGATATCTTTGCGGCCTGGGGATTTTTCTCGTCATAGCTGAAACTGCCGCTGAACTCGTTGAAACGGCCCATCAGCCAACTGTAGCCGAGATGCTTGATGCGGAATTGAATGAAGGCATGGGCACCCTTGGTGTCGATTACATACTTTTCCGCCTTAAGGGGCGTCGCAAAAATAAAGCTGGCTGCTATTAGTGGTATTAGAAAGTTTTTCATTAATTTCTCCATTTGATTTATTACATAAACCTACAGATATGGGAGCGGCTGGCGGTTATCTTTCGTAGCAGCCGCTCGTTTAATTACATATGGTTGCTATTTTCAAACCTTTGCTCAAGCAGCTTCTTTTCCCCGTACCAGTTGTTGCGTGATGGTGGCGACCCGGACGCCGTAGGCCTCGGCGGTGGCGATATCACCCGTGGAAGGTGCATCACCGGGATCGACCTGAAAGCTGGCCGCCATCGGTCCCATATATGAACCTATACGATTCATCACCTCGGGACCGGGTCCTTGGATGCGATTCATCGAGTCCGGATCGCTGGCTGCGGGTTGCATGCCCAGGCTGACGTAGATCATCCCCTGCTGCATGGCATTGATCATTAGGCCCACCAGGGTATTGAGCTTGTCCCCCGAATAGGAGCTGGAGTTGGTGAAGGCCCCCGCCACCTTATCTTTCCAGGCCTGGGTGAACCACTTGGCCGCCGCGGCCTCGAGGAATTTTTTCATCTCCGCCGACATGCTTCCCATATAGGTGGGCGTACCGAAGATAATGCCATCCGCATCATCGAGGCTGTCCAGGTCGGCACCCGCCTCTTGCGTGGTGAGCAGCACGGCTTTCACACCAGCGACGGATGCAGCGCCTCGATGCACAGCCTCCGCCTGTAACTTGGTGTGACCGAAGCCACTGTGATAAACGATTGCTACTTTAATCATCCCAATCTCTCCTCAGGTTTAAATCAGGTCCCCAGCATGCGCTTGAGGCTCCGGTCGTGGTCAATAAAGTGGTGTTTCAAGGCAGCCATGGTATGCAGCAGACTGAGTATAACGATGCTCCAGGCTACATATAGGTGTACCTTGCCGGCGACATCCTCCTGACCGTCAAGGCCGCTCAGGGTTGCCGGTATGACAAACCAGTCGAACACCTCCAACCCCCGGCCATCGGCGGTCGATATCAGATAGCCGCTGATCATGACGCTGATGATCAACAGATAGAGCAGCCAGTGCACCAGGGTTGCGGCCTTTCTTTCATAAGGCTTGTGGCTAGGCAGATGATCGGGGCGCGGCGTCATGAAACGCCACCCAAGGCGTAGCAGCAGCACAAACAAGAGCATCACGCCTATGCCTTTGTGCCACCAGGGCCCCAGCTGATACCAGGCATCGTAGTAGCCCAGCTCGCGCATCCAGAGTCCAAGACCGAACAGGCCATAGATCGCCAGGGCCACCAGCCAATGCAGCAGAATGGCGATCAGGCCGTAGTTCTCCCTGTCATTGGCCAGACGCATCAGAAACGGCCCTCCTGATAGTCGTTGAAGGCCTGTTGCAGTTCCGCCTCATTGTTCATCACGAAGGGACCGCGTCGGGCAATGGGTTCGTCCAGGGGTTGGCCCGCCACCAGCAGTAACCGGCTCGATTCCTGTGCTGCTATTTCCACACTATCCCCCTGATCCAGCACTGCCAGAGCGCTCCCTTCCAGTTTCGATCCCTCGATCGATACCGCCCCCTCCACGAGGTAGACAAAGCCATTATAGGGCTCTGGCAAAGACTCGATGAAGCTGTTGCCGGCGGGCAGGGTAATGTCGTAGAAAAGTGCCGGCGTCACCAATTCTCTCACTGGTCCTGTAGTGTGTTGAGAGGTTTGCCCCGCCACCACGCGCACCTCGACGCCATTACCCCGCTCCTCCAGTGGAATCGCCTGACTATCGAACTCCTGGTAGCGTGGGTCGATCATCTTTTGACTCGCAGGCAGATTGACCCAGAGCTGAAAGCCGGACAACAGGCCATCCTGCTGCTGCGGCATCTCGGAGTGGATCACTCCTCTCCCGGCAGTCATCCACTGCACGCCACCCGTCTCCAGAAGACCGGTATGGCCGGCGTTGTCGCGATGCTCCACCTGTCCGGCCAGGAGATAGGTCACGGTCTCGAAGCCCCGGTGGGGATGGGGTGGAAAACCACCGATATAATCATTGGGATCATCTGAAACAAAATGGTCCAGGAGTAGAAACGGATCGAATTGGGGTAGCTGTGGTCCGCCGATAACCCGGGTCAGGCGCACACCGGCCCCATCTGAAGTTTCTTGGCCAACCACGACCCTCTTAATTCCTCGTCTGTTGTTTACAAGCTGTTCCATGACAGCCTCCTCGCATAATTGCTGAGTAATTTAATCAGTTATTGTCTAGTTTATATTGTCAATATTGAAGATAAAGGCCACAATTCAGGAAACACTGTTGCAGAATTTAGAACAATGGATCGATTAGAGTGCTTAGAGAGCTTCGTTGCCGTGGTCGAGTCAGGCCAGTTCAGTGCGGCTGCGGAACGCTTGGGATTAGGCAAGTCGGTCATCAGCCGACGGGTTTCGGAACTTGAAGAGTATCTGGGTGCACTGCTGATCCAGCGCACGACCCGGCGCCTTTCCCTGACTGACGCCGGTCGCACCTTCTATCCGCGTGCGATTCAGCTGCTGGAAGATCTGGCGGAGGCGGAGCAGTCGGTCTCCACCGCCCAGCACGCCTTGAGCGGCCGCATTCGCCTTGCCGCCCCCCTCTCCTTCGGAGTGATGCATCTGGCCCCCGCCTTGAACAGTTTCATGACCAAACACCCAGGGGTGATATTGGACATGGATTTCAATGACAGCCAGGTCGATCTGATCCAGGAGGGTGCGGACCTGGCCCTGCGCATAGGGGGACTCGAGGACTCAAGCATGGTTGCCCTGCCCCTGGCACCGATCCGCGCAGTGGTCTGCGCCAGTCCCGGCTATCTCGCCCGTTACGGTACACCAGAGACACCGCAAGCACTGGCAGGTCATCAGTGCCTCTGCTATTCAAACCTGCCGGAACCGCAAAAATGGCGATTCATCGACAACCAGGGGACTTCACATACGGTACGGGTGGAGAATCGCATGCAGTCCAACAACGGCCAGATCATCCTCGAGGCCGCCGCATCCGGTCACGGTATCTGTCTCTCCCCCACATTTATTGCCTATAGAACCATCCTGGAAGGGCGTCTGGTGCCAATCCTCAGCAATTTCAAAATACCTGAGGCAACCGCCTATGCCATCTACCCGAACCGCCGTTTCATACCCCAGCGGGTCAGGGTGCTGGCCGAGTATTTTCGTGAGCTGTTTGGGGAACGGCCCTATTGGGATGAAGGAATCGTCGGCAGCTGAGGAAAGAGCTATGAGTGATTTTTTCAAACAATTGTTGCAAGGGATGCGGCAGCACTACCGTAATCAGCATCGGGATAATTTCGATTTTGAGATCCGACCCCATAATTCGCCCTATGCTGTCAAAGCAGAGAAACGCCTGGCCCTGGAGAAGGAACTTGCCGAACTGTTGAACGGTGGGCAAAGTGCTTTAATCTTTCCCTCGATACACGGTGGCGACTACTTTCTCGAACATATCGAAGCCTTCGAGCCAATGTACGAAATGTTGGGGGACACACAAAGCCGTAAGCGCTATATCGAAGTCCTACTCTATAAGATCCTTGGTTTCACGAAGGTGAAGCTATCCTTAAACACCCCGGAATTTTGGGAGCAACGTGCTGAGATAGCCCGTTGTGAAGGTGACCTGACAAT
>NATW01000133.1 GCA_003094555.1 gamma proteobacterium symbiont of Ctena orbiculata | reverse complement strand
CCGGCAAGCAGGGTATTATCGGCAGAGATTTCATCCCTGGATTGCCATACGTTACCTGCCTCAATGGAACCTCCCAGATAGACCGGTGTACTGAAAACAGGCATGGCCTGCTTTCCAAGCCGATGATAATAGAGCAGGCGTCCTATTGCGGAATGTTTCCCCACCAGCTCGCCCGCTGCATATCCCGACAAGTTAAACAGGCCGCCAAGAGATAGTGGTTTCACCCCAGCTGTTTCATCTCTTGTGGTGCCGCTAATATCCCACCAGTGCAGAAGCGTGTGATCACCCCAGGTCTGGGGTTTTAAAAAAAACAGTCCCGCAACCTCAAAGGCGATATCCGAACCGAAGTTCTGACGAATGCTCGACCAGCCGAGGGAAAGGTTCAAACCCGACCTGGGTATCGCCACTCTATCGATGGTGTCATATGAAAAGCCCGTGGATACGCCATATATATCAGTCGATCCATTTTGCAAAGCGGGCTGACCCACCCGCAATGCATCATCGACGCGGGAGCGACTTAACCCGATCCGGATCTCTCCCCAATTACCGAGTTGGCGACCTCCGTCAAATGAGAAGGTGGTTGAAGTTGATAGAAATTGGGCGATCCGCAATCCATCTTGGAACAGGGTAGAGTTCTCTCTCTGATAGACGAAATAAGGATTTATGAACCAGCGTGATGCGTAGTCAAGTGGCTGATAGAGCTCTGCATACAGGCGCGGCGATTCTCCTATCTGGAGCTCTGCACGAAACTCCCCGCCCTTCTCGTTGATTTCCGTACGCGTGAATCGTGCGGCAAAATTGTAGTTGCTCTCACCTTCGAAATCGTCTTCCAAGTTGATGCCGAATCGCAGGTAGTTAGGCCCCCAACTCTTTTCCCTGGCACGTACGGCCAGGTTGGTTTCTCCGCCTTCATCCGTAATGTCATAGGTGACCGTCTCGAAGGTATCCAGGCCGTAGATATCGGCAATATCCGATTCCAGCTGATCCACATTCAGGGCACCATCTTGTTGCTCAGCCAAACGCTCAGCGATAACCTTGGGGGAGAGTTTTGATTCATTTTCAACAATGACGTTGTCGACCCGTGGCAGACCTTGCCGCACACCCTGGATACCTCTTCTGTAAGCCAAATACGATTGCTTCGAGATAGAATGCTGCGCCAGGGTTTGCGCCAACTCCATTGCCTTCTCCTTGCCCAGTTGTTGCGCCTCCTTCATCCGCTGAAACTCCTCCGATCCCAAATCACCAAGCTCGGGGGAGATCAGGAGATCATCCGTTGTTAACAGGGCGATTTGATCCTTCGCCCGGGCATTGATAAGAATCGTCAACATCTGTTTTGTGATACCCAGGGCGGAATTGAGTTGCGTTTCCGCCAGCAGCGGGAAGCCCACATCGACGATGATCAGAATATCGGCTCCCATTTCACGTACCACATCGATCGGTACATTGTTGACTATGCCACCATCCACCAATAGTCGACCCTGGCTTCTAACCGGTTTGAATATACCCGGCGCCGACATACTGGCACGCATTGCCGTTGCCAGGTCACCAGAACCTAGGACCACCTCCTCACCACTGACTATGTCTGTGGCTATGGCACGAAACGGGATTGGTAATTTGTCGAAATCTTCAATTTTTATCACCGGGAGCGTCAGGCGTTTCATCTCCATTTCGAGGTTTTGTCCTTGCACAAGCCCTCCGGGAAAGATCAAGCCAGACTCGTCTAAACCCACATCGAAATCGACCAGAAAGCCTACATCGTCGCTCTTGCGGCGAAAAGATCGCTGGGAGCGTGGGGGTCGATCGCTAAGCAGCCTCCCCCAGTCGGCCAGGCCAACAACCCGTTCCAATGCTTCAGCGGTCATACCTGATGCATACAGGCCTCCAACGATCGCCCCCATGCTTGTGCCAGCGATGTAATCGATCGGTATCCGCAACTCTTCGAGCACCTTGAGAACACCCACATGCGCGGCGCCACGCGCCCCGCCACCACTCAGGACCAGGCCGATCTTTGGCCGGGGTTTCTCTGCCGCCCATTCAGTTACGCCAGTATCGGCTGCCAGGGCAGCACGAAGCAAAGCGCTCAGTATCAGCACTGAGCAGATGAGGCTAAACCCTAGCTGTCTTATTCCCATTCCTGACTCTTCATGAGTACACCTCATGCACCAGATCCATGCCATCTGATACAACCGGTCGAGTATTATTGATCCAGTTTGTCAACAACAAGAATAAACCCCCTGCATATACAGATCCATGAAACAGGCAACCGACCAGGGGCGATTTGTTACCAATTTATATAGAATTGATGCAGGATTAGGGACTTTTCAGTCACCATCCAATCAATCAAGAGGTAGTAGATGCAGATACTGGCCGGTGATATCGGCGGCACCAACACCCGACTCGCACTCTATCAAGCGAACGTTGAGTCACAGCTCGAACTGCTCCTGACTGAGACCTATCCCAGTCAATCCTACGACTCTATCGAGGCGGTGTTGCATCGGTTTTTGACCCACCCCTCCACCCGGGTGATCGAGCGTGTCTGCTTCGGCATAGCCGGGCCGGTTATCGATCAGGTCTGCGAAACCACCAATCTACCTTGGCGCGTATCAGCAAGACGGATCAATGAGCAGTTCGGATTCCAGCAGACCCGGCTGATCAACGACCTGGAAGCGAATGCCTGGGGTATACCGCTACTTGAGGATAAGGACTTTTTCACCCTCAGCCCCGGTGCCGAGAGGGCCGAGGGAAATCGCTCTATCATTGCGGCCGGCACCGGCCTGGGAGAGGCGGGTCTCTACTGGGACGGAGAGAGATACCACCCCTTTCCCTCGGAAGGGGGACATAGCGACTTCAGTCCAGCCACTGACCTGGAATTCGGACTCTTTCAGACCTTGCAGAATCAACATGGGCATGTCAGCTGGGAAAACCTGGTCTCCGGTCCAGGTCTCGAGGCCATCTATGACTACCTGAGCAACTACCGGGATAGAGTGACACCCGCCTGGCTGCAAGGGCAGATGGACAAACTTGGGAAGGCCCAGGCCATCTCCAGCACAGGCCTCGAATCGAGGGACCCCCTGTGCCGGGAGTCCCTCGAGCTGTTCACCCGGCTTTACGCCAGGGAAGCGGGAAACCATGCCCTGAAGATCATGGCCACGGGCGGTGTCTATCTGGGCGGTGGCATCGCCCCGCAAATCCTGCCTATTCTGCAAGAGGGCATCTTCATGCAGGCTTTCCTCGCCAAGGGGCCGATGCGGAAAATCATGCTGAGCATGCCGGTGCAGGTCATCCTCAATGACAAAGCCGCCCTCTATGGAGCAGCGAACTACGCCATGCTGGGGTAGTCCATATCGGGCAGGGGTAGAGACTGGGTACGCCTATGCAGGCACATTGAATGGGATAGTGCGCAGAAACCAGTTCACCCCCCCGAGAAGGGGGGTGGCAGGTGAAACAGTCATCTCTCAAAACCATGCTCACAACCATGGCGAGATCTGTCTGATCAATCGAAGGGTTTGGGTACCGGTGTCTTGTCGGTGGAGGGCGGCAGGATCGGCATCAGGAACGCTGGCTGATCACCGGTCAGGCTCTTCAGGAAGGCGACGATCTGGGCATTCTCCTGGTCAGAGAACTTCTTACCCAGCTGCAACCTGCCCATGACATCCACTGCCTCGGTCAATGTTTCCGCCTCGCCGTCGTGGAAATAGGGATAGGTCATCTCAACGTTGCGCAGGGTTGGCACCTTGAACTTGAAGCGATCCGCATCCTTACCGGTTACGGCGCTCAAACCCTCTGCCGGACTCTTGGCCTTGTAGGGTTCCACTACACCCATCTTCTGGAACGAGTTACCGCCAACCGCCTCACCATTGTGACAGCTCACACAGCCGCTCTCTTTGAACAGCTTGTAACCGGCCATCTCATCCTGTGTGAGGGCCTGTTTATCCCCTAGCAGCCATTTATCAAAGCGCGAGTTTGGCGTTACCAGGGTCTTCTCAAACTCGGCGATGGCCTGGGTGACCTCGTCGATGGTGATCTTATCGGTACCGAAGACCTGCTTGAACTCCATTACATACTCAGGTATCGAGGTCAGCACATCGATAGCCAGGGTATGGGTAAATGCCATCTCACCAGGATTGGCAATAGGCCCACCCGCCTGCGCCTTGAGATCGGCCGCCCTGCCATCCCAAAACTGGGCGACATTGAGACTGGAATTGAGCACCGTCGGCGCATTGATGGGACCCTGCTGCCAGTTGTGGCCGATAGAGGTTTTCAGGTTGTCGGTACCGCCCATGCTGAGATTGTGGCAGGAGTTGCAGGAGATGAATCCAGACTTGGACAGACGGGGATCGAAGTAGAGCTTCTTGCCCAGTTCGACCTGACCCAGGTTGATATTCTGTACCGGCTTGATCGGCTTTATGGGCTCATCCATAGCGAAAAGCGCGGTTGATAGTCCCAGCATGAGTGAAAATGTAGCAATTTGTTTACGTATCATGTCCTGTTACCCAATAGTTGAAGCACTGGTAAAGCCATCCTCTTACGTGGCGACACCCCACGCCTGTTGTATGTGCGAGAATGAGGCCACTCGATAGGGTATCGATTCGGTTTTATCAACTCTCACTCTGCACCCAGATATCCCGGGCCAGACCAAATACCCTGATTCGAGTCGGGTTTATATTAGATTTAGAATAATTCTAAAACATTGACGTGGATCAACATCCACTCAATGGAGAAAAGAAAATTGTTGCGGCCGGTCTGTCAGCTTAAACCCCGGTGAGTGGCGAGGCAGTTTAGCGTGTGCGGGCTGGTAGCCCGGGATAGGGCGGAATAATAGTGAAGTATCCGGTTAAGGACCTAAGCAGAGGTGTTGTTCTTTACCCGAATCACCAGATCGACCACATCCATGGCCGTACCCTCGGGGAGTTCCTGATCGACGAAGTGGTGTGCCAGACGATCTTTGACGTCGATAAGATCCCCGGTGTCCACATTGTAGAAATGGTGGTGATGGCTGTTATTGGAGTCGTAGAAGGTGCGGCTCGCATCGATGAAGATCTCGCGTACCAGCCCTTTCCTGACAAACAGCCCCAGGGTATTGTAGACCGTGGCTTTGGAAACCCTGGCACCAGTCTGATTCAGCATTTCGTACAACTGCTCGGCCGTCACGTGTTGATTGCGTGCAAACAGGGTGTTGGCGATGATTCCCCGCTGCCTGGTCAGATTGATGCCGCTATCGATGAGACGCTGTTTGATAGGGTCTCGGTTCTTTGACGGGCTGGTGAAGTTTGCGCTCATCGCTAGAGTATATGTATACACCCTCTATCTTGCCAAGCCCAAAATCCAATAAATGTCAGTTAAACAGGCACGTTACTTACCAATAGGTACGCTCGGCTTGCATATATAGGGGGCTAACGGCTGGGGAATCAATTTTGAGGCCACCAGAATCACACCCGGATACCAACTCTGTGATTCTTAGGCAACGCCTATCAACATCATTGAAAAGACCGCTCGATTCCAATTAATTTTATAATTATTCTAAACAACTGCGAAGGGCCCCGCGGCTCGACGTTTCTTTCCACAATAAACCATCATTTTGGAGAACCAGATATGGAACTCAAAGGTAGTCAGACTGAGCAAAATTTAAAAGACGCTTTCGCCGGAGAATCCCAAGCTAATCGCCGCTATCTCTATTTCGCCTCCAAGGCCGACGTGGAGGGCTATAACGACGTCGCCGCCCTGTTCCGCTCCACCGCGGAAGGTGAAACCGGCCACGCTCATGGACATCTGGAATATCTGGAGCAGTGTGGCGATCCCGCCACTGGCATGCCCATCGGCCCAACCGGTGACAACCTGAAGGCCGCCGTCGCCGGGGAGACCCATGAGTACACCGATATGTATCCCGGTATGGCCAAGACCGCCCGCGACGAGGGATTCGACGAGGTTGCTGACTGGTTCGAGACCCTGGCAAAGGCGGAACGCTCCCATGCAAACCGTTACCAAAAGGCATTGGACGAAATGGATTGATGTCCAGCCAGAGACCTGAGCCCAGGGTTCAGGAAGACCCATGGGCGGCCTCTGGGCCGCCCAACGCCACCATCAGGAGTGAATCTAATGGCAGCACCCAGCAACCAGAGAGAAGGTAATCTGGAAGCCCCGACACGGCATCCAATCGACTGGAAGAACCCAGACTATTACAACGAAGAGATGCTCATGGCTGAGCTGGAGCGGATATTTGATCTGTGCCATGGGTGCAGACGCTGCGTCAGTCTCTGCCAAAGCTTTCCAACCCTGTTCGATCTGGTGGACGAGTCGGAGACCATGGAGGTCGATGGGGTCGATAAAAACGACTATTGGCAGGTAGTCGATCACTGCTATCTCTGCGACCTCTGCTACATGACCAAGTGCCCCTACGTGCCGCCCCATGAGTGGAACATCGACTTTCCTCACCTGATGCTGCGCGGCAAGGCCGTCAAATATAAGAAAGGTGATGTGAAGCTTCGCGACCGGCTCCTCACCAGCACCGACAACCTGGGTAAACTGGCAGGCATCCCTGTGGTTGCCGGGGTTGTGAACCGTTTTAACCAGGCAAAGAATTTTCGCGAGATACTCGATCACTCGCTGGGTGTTCATCCCGAAGCGAAATTACCCGAATTTCATGCCAAGCCGCTACGCAAGCGTCTGGCCGAGAGAATCAACAGCGCTGCAGAGGGAACACCTGCCGGCGCCACCAAAGGCAAGGTAGCCCTGTTCAGCACCTGCTACGGCAACTATAACGAGCCCCACGTCGGTGAGGACCTGGTTGCCGTCTTCGAACACAACGACATCCCCGTCACCATTGCCGAAAAGGAGCAGTGCTGCGGCATGCCAAAGCTGGAGCTGGGTAATCTCGATGCCGTGGAGGCAGCCAAAGACGCCAATATCCCGGTCCTGGCCAAACTGGTCGATGCCGGATGGGATATCGTGGCGCCCGTCCCCTCATGCGCATTGATGTTCAAACAGGAGCTGCCATTGCTGTTCCCGGATGATCCGGCGGTGAAAAAGGTGGCGGATGCCATCTTCGATATCTTCGAATATCTGATGATCCGGCATAAAAACGGCCTCCTGAAGACCGACTTCAGTCAGGGGCTGGGCAAGGTCGCCTATCATGCCGCCTGCCATCAGCGGGTACAGAATATCGGCGCAAAGACCAAGGAGCTGCTCAGTCTGATCCCGGATACGCAGGTCAGCGCCATCGAGCGCTGTTCAGGCCACGATGGTACCTATGCGGTCAAGAGCGAATTTCATCAACATGCGATGAAGATCGGCAAACCGGTGGTCAACCGGGTCAAACAGGCAGAGGCCGACCACTACGGCAGTGACTGCCCGATGGCGGGCCACCATATCGAAAACGGCCTGCGTGACGGTAGTGTTCCGGAACATCCGATCAGTCTGTTGCGCCTCGCATACGGTCTTTAAAAACTGAGAAGGAGCAGAACATGTCGAACGAAGGCTACCATGAACCCATTGAACAACTGAGCGACGATACCCGTGACATGCATCGGGCGATTGTTTCACTGATGGAGGAACTCGAGGCGGTCGACTGGTATAACCAACGGGTGGATGCCTGTAGCGATGCAAATCTTCGGGCCATCCTCGCCCATAACAGAGATGAGGAGAAAGAGCACGCTGCCATGGTACTGGAGTGGATCAGACGCAAAGACCCCAGCTTCGACAAAGAGTTGAAAGACTACCTCTTCACTGACAAGCCCATTGCTCACGAATAAGGGAAAAGACCGATCAAAGCCCGCCAGCGTTGGAAATATGGCCAGTTGCGATATTGAGAATTATATTAGGAGAGATCAATGACCCACCTTTCACACAGCGACCTCTACAGCCTCGAGGAGTACGCACGGATTCGCCAGGAATTCAGGGCCAAGGTGATAGATCATAAGAAGAATCGCCGCCTTGCCATCGGTCCGAATGCCGCCCTCTATTTCGAGGATGAACTGACCATGCAGTATCAGATTCAGGAGATGTTGCGGATCGAGCGGATATTTGAACAGCAAGGCATCCAGGATGAGCTCGACGTCTACAACCCATTGATTCCGGACGGTATGAACTGGAAAGCGACTTTCATGATGGAGTATCACGATGTGGACGAACGCAAGGAGGCACTGGCCAAGCTGATCGGTATCGAGCAGGCCATCTGGGTGCAGGTCGCCGATTTTGGCAAAGTCAGGCCCATCGCCAACGAGGACCTGGAACGCAGCACTGAAGACAAAACATCAGCAGTGCATTTTCTCCGCTTTGAACTGACCCAGCCTATGATCAATGCCCTGAAGAGCGGTTCAGCCCTAGCCGCAGGTATCGATCATCCCAACTACAACTATTCGGTCGACACCATTGAAGCCAATATCCGGGAGTCGTTGATAAACGATCTTCATTGACAGGTTAGAATTGTACATACCCCGTGTCAGGGCTCCTGATAGGCGCCCTGACATCGTGGTTATTCCACCAGCGCATCGTTAATATTCGTTAAATCTTTAAACCAAAAAGGCCAACCGGCTTCTCGGCGAGAGAGCCAAAAAACCACTATCCCGCTGACTTATTACACAGTCAGCCCCTATGGCCAAAACAGACAACTGATATCGATCCAAGACACATCCCTCACTGCCACGCACAAGATAGGTTGACGAAGCGGCCATTCACTTTAATAATCATCCCTATCCAACATGTATATTCGCACGCTGGACTGCCACATATACCAATAAAGGAACATTGTCATGATGATCGATCACACCTCCCGACTTTGGCGTACACCGACACTACCCATTTTCAGCGCACTCATCTTCACCGCGCTCATTGGCTGCAGTTCAACCCCCGAGCCTGTTGCGGAGATGGCGGCCGCCAAGACATCCCTGGTAGCGGCAGAAAATGAAGAGACCACGAGGCACGCCCCGGTTGCTATCGATCGGGCCAAACAGAAGTTGAAGCGTGCCGAAACCGCGATTGCCAAGGAGGAGTACGAAGAGGCAAAACGACTGGCTGAGGAGGCCCAGGCCGACGCAGAGCTGGCCCAGGCAGTCGCGGCAAAGAGTGAGGCGGAAAAGGCCGTCAAAGAGCTGGAAAACAGCATTCAGGTGTTGCGTGAAGAGATCATGCGGGCCAGGAGCCGGTAAACCATAAGCAAACCCAATGATTAGGGGAGATCTACAATGTCTCGAACAATGATCAACTTGTTCACCGCCACATCTCTGGCACTACTCTTTACCGCCTGCGGCACCCTGCCGAAAAACCAGGCCCTGCTCGATGCCGAGCAGAGCTATGCAGACGCCAAGCAGAAGGAGCATCTGCTGCGCTATGCCCCCGCCGAATTGGAGCGGGCCAATCAGGCCCTTACCCGGGCAGCGGCAGCGGAAAACGAAGAGGATATGACCTCACTGGCCTATGTGGGCAAGACCCGCATCGACATCGCCAAATCGGTTGCCGCGCGCAAGGCCGCTTCCGCAAGACTCACCGAGCTGGGTGAAATCAAAGACAAGGAGCGGTTACGGGCAAGGGAGATCGAGATTCAACTCGAACAGCAGGCAAAGACCGAGGCGCTTCGGGAGAAGGAGGCCGCCCTCATGGAGCGGGAGAACGCCCTGGCCAAAGCGGAAGCGCTGCGCAAGGAGCTTGAAGATCTGCAGGCCATGAAGACCGAGCGCGGTATCGTCCTGACCCTGGGCGACGTGCTCTTCTCCACCGGCAAGACCGAACTCCTGCCGGGTGCTATGACCACCATCGACAAACTCGCCTCTTTTCTTGCCGAATATCCGGACAAGACCCTGCTGGTGGAGGGACACACCGACAATGTGGGCACGGATGAGTACAACCAGAACCTGTCCGAGCGGCGCGCACTCTCGGTGAAGAACGCCTTGATGCAGGCCGGAGTCGACGGATCACGCATCGATACCATGGGGCTTGGCGAGACCCATCCCATCACCGACAACAGTACCAGTGCGGGGCGACTGAAGAATCGCCGGGTGGAGATTGTGATACGCGATTGATCGATAGATTACCGATCATCGTCAAACGGTGAAATCACTCTATCCAAGTATTCTTTTCTGATTCGGGGTGCGGCCATGCCGCACCCTCCAATCTATCGCTTTACAGAAATTTCCGATAACTAAACATCACATGTCTCAGTGACATTTTTTTTCTACTAGTTTGGTGGAAACGGCAGTCTGCCATGCACCAGAAACTGTGACCGATGGTAAGCCCTTGTGCCTTCGGTTTTGTTATACAAGGTCACCCCATCCTCGCGGGTGTCACACAGCCAGGCGCTCTTCCATAAAGGTGCGGGCCCAACCAATGCCCCGGGCTCAAACAGAGCCACATTCTCTCCCCCCTCAGGGTCCCGTGCGGAACGATAGATAAACATCTCGATGCCCGCCTCACGCATCTGACGCCCCAGCAGTTGGGTGTCCCTATAATGTTCGGGATCGGTCAGCACCTCCCGATACGCATCGAATGGCGCCTGGTTCAGACGCAGCCCCTGGCCGCTGGAATAAGCGGCTGTAAACAGGGTATGGGCTGTCTCCAACCTGCCATCCGGTGGCGCAGTCGCCATGCCGCTCAGGAATACCAGGCGATAGTAGGCGGTCTCGGCCAGGGCAGGGGCCATATCCAGACCGGCGTAAAAGAGGCTGGGCTCAAAGCGACTGCCGAAGCGGGAACCATAGGCCAGGGGGGGATAGCGAAAAGGCGTGGCGAGGAGATAGTGCAGGGACTCCGTACCCGGCCGCATGACAGGCTTGCTGCTATCGAGCATCTCCTCCAGCAGGGCGTGCTCCTGCAGATCATCGACCAGCGCCCGGGTAGCGGTCTGAGACAGGTTCTCCACCATGCGCACCAGTTCCCCTGAGAGTGGAACCGGGACAACCGCCTCCCTGCAGGCTGCCCAGACATCCATCAGTTCTTGCCGCGCATCGCATCCAGGTATTCAACCACCCGGATCAGACCCGATACCGATTTGATCTGATCCACAGGAACCCCCCCTGTATGGCGGTTCGCAGTCCTCATCCAGTGTTTCAAATCCCCCTCCTTGCCCCCCACCAGGGCGTAGAGACTGCGGTATAGGCGGACCAGTAACAGGGCCAGTTCTCCCGACTTGCTGCGGGGATCCACACCGGCCCGGTGAAAGACCGTGCGATCCCTACCGACCACTTTACCCAGATCATCCTGGGTCAGGCCCAATGCCCGGCCGGCATTAAGCAGCGCCTTGGTAAGAGTGGCGGATTCATCAGGTTTCTTAATGCTATGGGCGTACATGCCTCTCTCCAAGTGATGCATATACCGTATATAGCGTCATATTGTGGCTTTTGCAACAAAACATCGTCTCTAACAGCCATGAAACGAGCGCCAAATATAGCCAGACCGGCATATGGGCCGTGGACACTGGAGGGATTTTACAGAGGAGTCGGAGAGTGATTGCCTGGATCAGGCAATCACTCATTAGGGTCGGCCTACAGGCGGTGAATACTCACTGTCGCCGCCTGTAGGGGAGGGATCAGGCCTGATAGAGGCGCGAATGAAAGATCATGCTGTGCTTGAATTGATGCAGGGACTTGGCAGCGGCAAGCACCGCCAGATCCAGCACGGGTTCAACCAGAACGACCAGCATATAGGCAGCGCTGAAGGATGCGATCTGGGTCATATTCTCCGCCCCAATGCCTTGACCATAGGTGGCCCAGAATCCCACCCAGACCACGACACCGGCCTGATAGACCGTGGATAGCTTTAAGGCCTGGGAGTACTTCACATCCTTATAGGCGGTCTGCGCCGGAATGATGCGCCGCGCCAGGGCATCGATCATGAACAGGGGTACCAGCAGGGTGGTGACATTCATGGCGTACTGGGGCAGGTCGGCAGGGGCGAACAGGATCCCCTGGGCCAGCAGACCCACGGCCAGTCCGATGGCGGCCGGGGCAGCGCCAAACATCAGGAACAGGGTCGAACCAAGGATGAAATGCACCTCGGAGACGCCTACCGGATAGTGTGGCAGTATTTGAAAAAAGCTGAACACCAGCAATGTTGTCAGGAGGGTCCTGACCCCAAGTGCCGCAAGACCATCCTTGTTCATCGTTTTCAGGGAAAGCTTTGCCGCATACAGGAAAACCCCTGCGGCCGTCGCATAGCCAAGTGCCATTTTTGCGCCGGCTACGACGCCTGGTTCTATGTGCATATCTATTACCTCTTAGTCATGTCTCACAGGGGTCACCCAACAAAGTTCGGCGACGTTTCTAAATGCAATCCTCACCAACTCTTGTAGGGCAGGAACTTACCGCTCATGCTGACCAGCACGCGATCCCCCGCCGGGTTCTCCTCCTTGTCGATACTCATGGAGAAGTCGATGGCCGACATGATGCCGTCGCCGAACTTCTCATTGATGATCTCTTTGATGGTCTCGCCATAGACACCGACGATCTCGTACCAGCGGTAGATGACCGGATCGGTCGGCACTGTCTGATCCCAAATCTTGGTAGGAAACTGTTGCAGAGTGGCGGAGACCTCATCCGAAAGCCCCAGGGCAGTACAGAGCTTCTCGGCATAGGGCGCCTCCAGCGTGTTCATACCCAGGCAGGCGGAGGTGACGAACACAGGGTCCAGCCCCACCTTCTCCGCAATCGCCTCCCAACCAAGTCCCGCCTCGCTCTTGGCGGTCATGATAGCTTCCGTCATCTCAATCTTTTTCATGGTCTTGCCTCTTCGTTAGATTAGTTAATAGGGAGGGGGCTCAGCTCTTCTCCCCCAGAATAAACAGGCGCAACATGCCGTCGACGCTGCCCACGGCCAAACGCTTAGCCCCGGGCTGCCAAGCCAGGGCGGTGATCTCATGACCCAGTTCCATCTCGAAGGCCACCTGGCCCTGCGCATCCCAGATACAGACCCGGCCATGGCGATCTGCACTAGCCAGCAAACTCCCGTCATGGGAATAAGCCAGGGTGGTCAGGGTATGGCTGTGACGGCGTAACGGGGTAGCACTACGGTTACCCTTTTTGGCATCCAACTCCCAGAGCACCACATCACTGCCACCACAGGTGGCGATACGCAGTCGCTTGGGATGCCAGCTCAGCGCTGTCACCTTGCCTGGATAACCACTCATGCTGAGTTGGCGGGGTGAGGACCCGGGCAGTTGCAGACGGATGTAGAGAAAGCCATCCTGGGTGCCCGCCGCCAGGGCGCGTCCATTGTGGCTCCAGGCAAGGGAGACAGCGGCACCGGGGAAACTCAATACCTGAGTCGGTTGCCAGCTGCCCAGATTCCACAGATAGACCCCCTTGTTGGTGGCGCTGGCAAGCTGTCGCCCCTTGGGCGCCCAGGCCAGGGCGGCCACACTGCCCGGGTGTCCATCCCATTCACTGGTATGGCCTTGCCTATCGCGAAGATAGAGCCGGGAACCGGCGGCACCGGCCAGCATCTTGCCGTCACTGGACCAGGAAAGGTGTTCGGCCCAATCGTGATCCCGTGCAAGGGTCTCCTGGGGTTCACCCGTATCCGCCTGCCACAACATAAGACCCCCATCCTCCCCAGAGGTAGCGACACACTTGCCGGTGGGATCGGGAGAGACCCGGGTGATGCCCCTTTGGTGGGCCTGGATACGGTATTTCCACTCTGCATCTGTCTGGTAGGCGCACAATTCACCATCCGCGGTACCGCTAAGCAACAGGTCACCGGAGGGCAACCAGGCGATAGTGGTAATGCTCTCTCCCAGGGCCGTCGCCCAGGCAAGCTCCGCGCTATTCGCCACAGGGGCTGCCATGCTCAAGCCCTGCATGAGGCCAGTCCACGCTCAAGTTCCGCGCGATCCAGCGCCCGTCCGATGAAAACCAACTGGTTGTGTCGTACCTCGCCGTTCCAGGCGCGCCCGAATTTCCCGTCGAACAGCATGTGAACCCCCTGAAAAACGAAACGTTCGCTCTTGCCCGCCAGGGCCAGAATCCCTTTGAAGCGAAAGATGTCGGGGCCCTTGGTTCGCAGCAGGGAGACCACCCAACTCTCGAACTTCTCCTGATCCAGATCCCCTGCCAGGTGCAGGCCCACAGAACCCACTGTTTCATCGTGGCTGTGGGGGCTGGCATACTCTTGCCGGCTCTCGGCGGAGACTGGCTGGCCATTCAGGGCCAGGGTCATGGAGAACTCTTCCGGCAAGTGCTGAGTCAACAGCACATAATGGCCGGACCTGGGTATCACCACCCGGTAACGACCCCCGTCTGTTGCATCCACCGGCAGACGGTAGAGTGCTTTCCCAGGGGTGAGTCCGGTTTCGGCCAGGGGTGCCGCTTCACCGGAATAGAGCAGGATGCCTTCGCTTTTCCAATCCTCGAAACTCTGATCCTCTTCGATCGCACCCAACACAACATCGATGCTGGGATCGGGCCCTGGTTCAAAATTCAATTCATAGCTGCCTGCCTGCAGAGAAAAAATCCCAGACCATTCGAAGGGCAGCTCTTCCTGCAGGAAAGAGGGTATCTCCTCAACCTTGGCCTCCAGATCAAAGGCGCGGATACCCAATATCTGATCCAGATCGATGCCGCCATGTTGGGTTTGATGGATACGCGCCAGGCGGTTGCGTCCCTTTATGGCGGCAGAGAGTTCATGCAGTTCCTTGCTGTCCACCAGGTCTGTCTTGTTGAGCAGGACCACATCCGCGAACGCCAATTGGGCCTCGCACTCATCCGACTCGCCCAGGTGCTGCACCACATGCTTGGCATCCACCAGGGTGACGATGGCATCCAGGCGCAGCTTCTCCTTCATCTCCTCGTCCATGAAGAAGGTCTGGGCCACGGGGCCGGGATCGGCCATACCTGTGGTTTCGATAAGAATATGATCGAACTTGTGCTTACGGCGCATCAGGCGGCCCAGGATGCGGATCAGGTCACCCCGCACCGTGCAGCAGATACAGCCGTTGTTCATCTCGAAGATCTCTTCGTCGGACTGCACCACCAGCTCATGATCGATGCCGATTTCGCCATACTCGTTTTCGATCACCGCAATGCGCTTGCCGTGCTGTTCGGTGAGGATCCGGTTCAACAGGGTTGTCTTTCCGGCACCGAGAAATCCGGTCAGTACCGTCACCGGCACCCGCCCATCGTCCGGTACTCTCTCTTCACTGCTGTTTTGATCGCTGCAGGTTTTCTGAAGACAAGCCGTCATACCCTATCTCTCTCGTTAGTGGTTTACTGGTTTGCTGCCTGCGCTGCCTCTCTACTCGGCAACGCAGCGCTATCCCGGGCCGGATTGACATCCTCTGGAAACACCCTGACATAACCATCAGGCTTACCATTTTCAGCCTTGCCCGGCTGCTCAGCCCCGGGACCGCCAGCCAGCTCCTTGGAGCGCATCACCAGGAAATCCACCAGGTGGTTGCGGATCGGGTAGTAGCCGGGGTCGTGGATGATGGTGGTACGATCCCGGGGTCTGGGAATGTCCACCTTCACCGACTCGGCGATGCGCGCATAGGGGCCGTTGGTCATCAACAATACCCGGTCGGCCAGCAGGATCGACTCGTCCACGTCGTGAGTAATCATGAATACCGTCTGATGGGTCTCGTTCCAGATCTTCAGCAGCTCGTCCTGGATGTTGCCCCGGGTCAGCGCATCCAGGGCGCCGAAGGGCTCATCCAGCAGCAACAGCTTGGGTTCGATGGCGAAGGCACGGGCAATGGAGACCCGCTGGCGCATACCACCGGAGAGTTCATAGGGCTTGCGCTCCTCCGAACCATCCCCGAGGCCCACCATTTGCAGATATTTATAGGCGTGATCGCGCACCTTCTCACGGCTCCAATGGGGCCAGCGGGCGCGCACCCCGAACATGACATTCTTGATGGCGCTCAACCAGGGCAGCAGGCTGTAGTTCTGGAACACCACGCCCCGCTCCAGGGCCGGGCCGGCCACCTCCTTGCTATCCATGAACAATGCCCCTTCGGTAGCGCCATCGAGACCGGCCAGAATATTCATGATGGTGGACTTGCCGCAGCCGGAGTGGCCGATGATGCAGACAAACTCCCCTTTGTTGATACCGAAATTGGCGTTCTCGAATACCGTCAACTCTCCATCCTTGGTCTTGAAACGCTTGCTGAGGTTTTCCGCCTCGACAAAATAGTGTACTGCTGTCATGGGTATGTTTATTCCTTATAGGTGACCAGACGGGTAGCGCCGGACAAAGCCATATCCAGCAACATACCGACGAGACCGATCATCAGGATGGAGAAAATTACGCTAGTCAGGTCCAGGTTGTTCCACTCATTCCAGACGTAGTAACCAATACCGGTGCCTCCCACCAGCATCTCTGCAGCGACGATTACCAGCCAGGCGATACCGATGGAGATACGCATGCCGGTGAGAATGGTGGGGGCCGCGGCCGGCAGGATCACCGTAAAGGCGGTGCGCATAGGTGACAACTCATGAGTACGTGCCACATTCAGCCAATCCTTGCGCACGTTGGCCACGCCGAAAGCGGTATTGATCAACATCGGCCAGATGGAACAGATGAAGATGACGAAGATGGAGCTGGCCTCCGAATCCTTGATGATAAAAAGGGCCAGCGGCATCCAGGCCAGCGGTGAGATGGGCCGCAACACCTGGATGAAGGGATTCATTGCTTTTTGCATCAGCGGCGACATTCCGATCAGAAAACCGATGGGGATTGCGATGATCGCCGCCATGAAATAACCGGATAATACCCGATATACGGAGTAACCGAGCTGGATACCTATGCCCTTGTCGTTGGGACCCTTGTCGTAGAAAGGATGGGACAACTCCTCCACGGCCAGGCGAATGACCTTGGATGGCGGCGGCACGCGCGCCTCCTGATCGGCGCCGCCCATGAGGATCTCATACTCGGTCAACGCCTCTTTTGCTTTCGGTGCCTGGTTGGCCATTTCCCAGATACCGAGCACAACGACCAGGAAAGAGACCGCCAGAACAGTGGCTCGCATGTTAAGGGAGTGCAGCATAACTTCGGTTTCCGTCTGTTTCGTTAAGGGGCCGGGCGGAAGTGACCACCCGACCCCGCTTCATGGTCTAACGTTTAATGGCGAAGCTCTGGACGTATGCTTCGGGTGTGTCCGGATCGAATGCCTTACCCATGATTTCATAGGACTCATAGGTATGATCCGGAACCGCATAACCCAGCTCCTTCATCATGCGTCCCGCGTCGGAGGCCAGGTAGACCTCTTCGGCGATCTTCTTGTAGTCCACATCGCCCTTCACATAACCCCAACGCTTCATCTGGGTCAGGATCCAGACCGCCATGGAGTGCCAGGGGAAGGGATCGAAGTCGATCCGGTCGGGCACGTTGTGTACCTTGCCCAGTCCATCGGCGTACTTACCGGTCAACACCTGCTCGATAACGGGTACCGGCTGATTGAGATAGTTCTTCGGCGCAATGGCCTTGGAGATCTCCTTGCGGTTCTCGTGCTTGGACGAGTAGGCGGTGGCGTCCACGATGGACTTGAGTAGCGCCGCATAGGTATTCGGCAGGGTAGTGGCGAACTCCTCGGAGCAGGCGAAGGCGCAGCAGGGATGACCCGGCCAGATATCCTTGGTCAGGGTGTGAATGAAACCCACCTTTTCCCATACCGCCCGCTGGTTGAACGGATCCGGCGACAGATAACCGTCAAGGTTGCCGGCACGCAGGTTGGCCACCATCTCCGGTGGCGGCACCACCCGGATCTGGATATCCTTGTCCGGATCGATGCCATGTTCCGCCACGTAGTAGCGCAACAGGAAGTTGTGCATGGAGTAGTCGAAAGGTACGCCGAACTTGAACCCCTTCCAATCTTTCGGGTCACGCTTATCCTTGTGTTTCATGTGCAGTACGATGGCCTGACCATTGATGTTCTCCACCGCCGGCATACGGAAGGGCACTTCTGTGGAACCCGAACCCATGGTGATAGCCAGGGGCATCGGGGTCAGCATATGGCTGGCATCGTACTCCTTGGCCAGGGACTTGTCCCGGGCCACCGCCCAACCGGCGGTCTTGATCACGTCCACATCCAGCCCGTACTTGGCATAGAAACCCATGGGGTGGGCCATGATGATGGGTGTGGCGCAGGTGATCGGCACAAAGCCCACCTTGAGCTTGCTCTTCTCCGGCTTACCCAGGTTGTCCTTGATCGCCGCCTTCAGATCGTCCATGGGCAGCATGCTGCCGAGCATGGCAGCGAAGGTGCCACCGCCCACCATACGCATGAAATCCCTGCGGCCCATATCGTCGTGACCGAAGATCCCGCGGACCACGGCACTTTCGATGACCCGGTCCATGATATCTTCGGAGCTCTCGAGCGGATTCGGATCCTCCGCTAGCGTCTGCTGCATATCGTCGCTAATGAAATCAGCCTGTTCCGAACCCACCAGCTCATGCATCTCCGATGAGGTAGTGCCCTCGAAGACCGCTCGCTCCAAACGCTCGGTCAACTCGGTTTCGCTGCACTCGTAATTACTCTGGATCTGCTCCTTCTGAAAAACACAGATGGGGCAGTTGCACGCGGGACCGTGCTGAAGATCGGTATCCGCATCATACGGATTGCCGAGACTCTTGTTTGCCATGTTTTAACCCCTTGTAACTAGATTCGATTCAAACGTCGGCAATGCGGTCAGCCACCTGCGTGGCACGGTTCCTGCTCTAATCGATAGGCGGGTATCAAACCCGTTGTTGAACGCAAAACAGGGACGATACTGGTGCAGGGACGCACAACCTCTACTAATTCCGCACAAAAATTGTGCGAACCGGCGACGGGCCGGCTACTGCGTATAGTTTGAAGAGCAACCCGTCTTACCAGGAGTGATTGCAGCTATCATGCCAAGCAACGTAACCGGCCATAACATATTGAAATATATAGGTATATGTAAAATATAGAGGCAACTTGCGAAACTACGAATATGCGTAAATCACGAAATCTTGGAGTCGCCAACTACGAGAATTCGTAGCTTCTGTAACCAGAGTGAGACCTGTTCAGATGAATCTATCGGAGACACACCTAAACACCCCTGATCTCCAGGATGGAGTGCCTTTCGGCGATAGTGAACAACGGATGTTTCACACCTACTTTGATCAGCACCCTACGGCAACCCTGGTTTTTGACCCGGTCGAGAACCGCATGATCGAGGCCAACAACGCAGCCGTGGACTTGCTGGGATTCCCAATGGAGATCCTGCTGCAGAGTAAGCCCAGTTGGCTGTTCCACGGGGGACTGTCTGCCCTGATCGTGTTCACCCAATCGGTGATGGTGCAGGGTTATTGCTGGACCAACGAGCTGAGTTGCAAAACCCGCAGCGGGAAAGAGATGCCGGTGGAGTGCAACGCCCGTGCCGTGGAACTGGAGGGTCGTCTGGTTCTGGCCGTTACTCTACAGGACAGGGAGGCCGTGGAGGGTCTGCGCAAGCAGGCAGAGGCCAACGACTATGTACGCCGAGGCCTCTCCGAGTGGCGCAAGTTCGAACAGCTGTTCCAGGAGATCGAGCAGGGTAACCAACTGCTTCTGCAGGCCGCCGGCGACGGTATCTATGGGGTCAACGCGGATGGCATCACCACCTTTGTCAATCCCGCGGCTGAACGCCTGCTTGGCTATGGGGCCGAGGAACTGGTGGGTAAGAACATGCACAATTTGGTGCACTGCAGACACCCCGATGGATCCCACTACCCGGTCAAGCACTGCCCCATCTATGCCGCCTTCAATGACGGTGCAGTCCATCATGTGGACGATGAGGTATTCTGGCGCAAGGATGGCAGCGTGTTTCCGGTTGAGTACACCAGCACCCCCATTGTCGAGCACGGCATGCTGATTGGCGCGGTGATCATCTTTCGCGATATCAGTGACCGCAAGCAGGCCGAGGACAACCTGCGTCAGGCCCTGGAACAGGTAAAGTCACTGCAGCGACGGCTGGAAGAGGAGAACGCCTATCTGCAGGAAGAGATCCGTACCGAATACAACTACCATGAGATCATCGGCAGCAGTGCCGCCATTCGCCAGGTCATCCAGAAGATTCAGCAGGTGGCGCCGACCACTTCCACCACCCTGATCACCGGTGAGTCCGGTACCGGCAAGGAGCTGATCGCCAGGGCCATGCATGTCAACAGCGAGCGCAGCGACCGGCCGCTGATCCGGGTCAACTGCGCGGCCATCCCCCGTGACCTGTTCGAGAGTGAATTCTTCGGCCATGTACGCGGCGCCTTCACCGGCGCCACCCGGGACCGGGCAGGCCGCTTCGAGCTGGCCGATGGTGGCACCTTGTTCCTGGACGAGGTGGGTGAAATACCACTGGAGCTCCAGGGCAAGCTGCTCCGGGTACTGCAGGAAGGTCAGTACGAACGCATCGGCGAGGAGAAGACCCGCAATGTGGACGTGCGCATCATCGCTGCAACCAACCAGGATCTCGCCACCGAGGTGGTTGCAAAACGCTTTCGCGAGGATCTCTACTTCCGCCTGCAGGTGTTCCCCATCCACTTGCCCCCCCTGCGCGAGCGACCGGAGGATATCTCCCTGCTGGCCAGCCACTTTTTGCAGACCATGTGCCGCAAATTCAACAAGCGGAACATCCATCTCAGCCAAAGCGATATTCACTGTCTCATGAACTACCACTGGCCCGGCAATGTGCGTGAGTTGGAGAACATCATCGAGCGGGCGGTAATCGTCACCCAGACAGGCCGTTTACGCCTCGATCTACCTGATCCGGAGGAGTCGCCAAACACACCATCCACATCCCCTGTACTGGTTGCAGTGGAAAGCCAGGCACTGATCACCGAAAGCGAACGTGTGGCTCGGGATCGGATGATGATTTTAAAGGCCCTGGATCAGAGCGATGGCAAGGTGTTCGGCGAAGGCGGTGCTGCGCAACTGTTAGGCGTTAAACCCACCACCCTGGCTTCGCGTATGAAACGACTGGGTATCAAGAAACCGAAACAGCGGAGTCCTGGCAGACCGTTATCATAGTAAGGGATACCTGCGCCTTCGAATCCTCCGATGCGATGGCCAGACCATTGAGTATGAGCTATGCTTCAAATAAGAAAGAGGAGACAGCTGATAAACTTCCCTCCCGTCGCAGTTATCCGGTAATTGTTGTTGAATCAATCGCCTGAAATGGAGTAGCCACTCCAGGACCGCGAAACTGTTCGACAACGGCCCTGTTATCGATGCGACCGAAGTGATCACAGAGGTCAAATCTCTCCCGTATAACCAATCGGATACATGTATGCACGACTCCAATATCAAACAATACCAATAGACACGATTCACCTGGCGACCTGCCTGCGGGATGGATTCCTAGCGCTTGCCATGTCTCAGATCGGTTTGAGGTGAATGATGAAACAGATACAACCTTTTGTGAACCCTCTGCTGGTGACGCTGCCGGTCACCACACACAACATGTTATCGCTGCCCCCCTCTGCTCCTGAATACCATGACGCTGAACCTGGTTACTTGCAAATAGAATTAAGCGACGCAGCTGGTGGGGTCTAATGGGCGACATTATAAAAAAAATAGAAATCACAGAGAAGCTCGCTGAAACCAGATTCACAGAGGTCTGCCGCGGGCGCCAGCTCGAACACGAGGGGCCGGTTATTCTCAAAATCCTGAAGCCGGAAGCAAACACGGCGGAAGTTGCTTCCCGCTTCAGGCACGAGTTTGAGATCACATCCGCTTTGAACATCCCCGGCGTTGTCAAGACCATTGGATTGGAAGAAGAAAATGGCGGGCTTATGATGGTGATGGAGGATGTCGGCGGCACATCCCTTGACCGCTTGCTTGTGCAATCACCCCTGAAGCTTGCTGAATCGCTTGAGCTGGCGATCACCCTTGCGGAAATCCTCGGATCTCTTCACAGCCAGGACGTCATCCATAAGAATATCGATCCTGCAAATATAGTAATCAATCCCGAAACCAGGGTTGTCAACCTCATCGATTTTGCAACTTCAACAAAACTACTCCACGAGACTCAGAAAATCAGACATCCTGAAAAAATTGAAGGAGCGCTTGAGTATATATCTCCAGAACAGACAGGTCGCATGAACCGCAAAATCGATTATAGAACCGACCTTTACTCCCTGGGTGTTGTTATCTATAGCATACTATCCGGCAGGCCTCCCTTTCAGAGTTCCGATCCCATGGAGCTGATACATTGCCATATCGCTCAACAACCGGAACCTTTGAGCAAGGTCAATCCGACAATACCGGAAGTGCTCTCAAGGATTGTAGACAAACTACTCTCAAAGGCTTCTGAGGATCGCTATCAAAGTGCGTATGGATTGAAAACCGACCTGGAGATTGCTTTAACTCAACTAAAAGAAACCGGCCGCATTCAATCCTTTGAGATTGGAAAAAGTGATGTTTTGATGAGATTTCAGATTCCGGAAAAGTTATACGGAAGGGAGAATGAGATTGAAACATTAATGAAAGGATTTACCGCGGTTAGCCGCGGCAACAAAGATAAGATGCTAATGACGGTTTCCGGCCATCCCGGGATCGGAAAATCCGTACTTGTCAATGAAATACATAAACCACTGGTTCAGGAACGAGGCTATTTTATATCGGGTAAATTTGATCAGTTAAATCGCGACGTACCTTATAGCGCCATCATAGAAGCTTTCCAGAACCTGATAAACCAAATTCTCACAGAGAGCTCAAGCAAACTCAATAGTTGGAAATTTCAGTTATTAGAGGCCCTTGATCCTTACGGCAAGGTAATCATCGACGTCATCCCCGAACTGGAACTCATTATAGATAGACAACCGGCCATACCCTCACTGCCACCAATCGAATCGCAAAACAGATTCAATCAGCTATTCTCCAAATTTATCAATGTGTTTGCAAAAGAGGACCACCCCCTTGTTATCTTTCTGGATGACCTGCAGTGGGGAGACATGGCCTCTTTTAATCTGCTGAAATTACTGCTCACAAGCACTGAGTTACATCATTTCCTGATACTTGGAGCATATCGCGATAACGAGGTCGGCGCCTCTCACTCCTTGATTATTACACTTGAAGAAATTGAAAAGGCCGGCACCGCAATCGAGAAAATCGTTCTAAATCCATTATCAAGGAGAGACATCCTGCAATTAACAACGGACACATTTCATTGCCATCCAAGATCCGCCGCCTCATTGGTTAAATTGTTGAACAGCAAGACGAACGGAAATCCTTTTTTTGTCATTCAGTTTTTAAAAACGCTTCACAGTGAAAAATTAGTCTATTTCAATCAGAACGACCAAAAGTGGCAATGGGATATAGACGAAATCAAAAAACAGGGGCTTACGGAAAATGTCGTTGAGTTGTTGGCAAACAGTATCAGAAAGTATCCAAAGAATGTTCAGCAGACACTTAAATTTGCCGCAAGCATTGGCAACAATTTTGATCTGAAAACCCTTTCAATCGTCACAAGCGCACAACAAGCAACTATCGCCAGTGAACTCGATTCCCCAATCCGTGACGGATTGATTTACCCGACCAGCGATGCTTACAAGGTGGTCGCCGAGAGTATGACAAACGAACAAATTGAATCGTCAATCAAAGAACATATAACCTACAGATTCCAGCATGACCGCATACAACAAGCAGCATATTCGCTTATTCCAAAAGAAAACAGAAATTCAATCCATTACCTGATCGGAAAACATATCTTACTGAATACTCAAAAACAGGATATTGAAAATAATCTATTTGATATTGTCGGCCACCTCAATCAGGGCAGCGACCTTATTCAGTTAAAAAGAGAGAAAATTGACCTGGCCAAATTGAACTTGAGGGCCGGCATAAAAGCGAAAAAATCATCCGCCTATCACCAATCAGCTGACTTTCTCAACCACGGAACTCGTTTATTACCTGTCGATGCCTGGGAAAACCACTATTCTCTTGCCCTAGAATTATACAAACACAGAGCACAAGCGCAGTTTTTAAGCGGAAACATTGAACAATCGGAAAAAGATATACATTTCCTGCTTGAGAAAGCAGCTGATCGATATGACAAAGCTGAAGCTTACTTGATAATAATTATTCAATTCGCCCAGCTTGGTGATTATAAAAAGAGCTTTGATCTTGGTTTGGAGTGTCTGCAATTGTTCAATTATACATTACCGGACATCAGCACACCAGAAAAGAGTCAGCTGGCAATGGACCTCGCGGTCAAGAGATTTCATCATTTGATGAAAAACAGAAAATTCTCTGACTTGTATGATCTGCCTGATACCCAGGACAAAGACAAGAGTTATTTGATCAGAATTCTTTCAAACTTAAGCGATGCCACCTACATCTCCCTACCACCAATGTTCCCTTACGTAATTTTTGATATCGTCAATAACTCCATAGAATATGGATACAATAATTTCTCCGCAGTTGGATTCTGTTGGTTTCCAGTAATAACGACCTTGGTTCTGCAAGACTATAACTTAGGGTATGAGTCAGGGCAGTTGAGCCTGGCCTTGAATGAGCGTTATGACAATCAACAAATTAAATCACTGACGACCTTTATCGCTTCGATATTTACCATACATTGGATGTTTCACAGCAAGGAGGTACTCAAGATATTGCACCAGGCATTCAAGGCCGGTATCGAAAATGGCGAGTATACATATTCCGGATATGCAAGAGTCATGATTCCTAAGACAATCCTGGCTGTCGGCGATCAAATTGCCAAGGCCAGCGAGGAAAATGAACGCAGCCTTGAATTTTTAAACAAAACCAATTCAATTTTTGCAGACGAAGAAAAATTCTTTAGGGAATTCCTAAATAACCTTAGCAACACGAAAGAGTTTAAAACAAATTTCGATTGCGCGGAGTTCACTGAAAGCGAATATCTCGAAAAATGGCAGCAAGCTTCTTTCGGACACGGCCTGGGCTATTACGTCTCTTATAAATCACAAATCTGCTTTTTGTTCGAAGAATACGAGGAAGCCTATACTGTCGGATCAGAACGGCAAGAGTGGTTGCAATTTATCGCAACGCTTTTTGAAGAAACCGTTTGTTTGTTCTATCACACTCTATCAGCATTTGCCATTGTTAATGAATGTGATAAAAAAAAGAAACAGGGAGTGCTAGAAACGATAAAAGAAAACACTAAAAAATTCTCCCTTTGGGCTAAGCAATGTCCAGAAAATTTTGAGCATAAGTTCCTCCTGATTCAAGCCGAACAAGCCCGAATCGATCGTAATATTACACAAGCGATGGACCTTTATGACAAAGCCATAGAATCGGCTATGGAGAATAGATATATAAATAACGTAGCTCTTGCCAATGAACTGGCCGGGAAGTTTTATCTGGCCAATCAAAAAGATAAAATCGCTAAAATATATTTCAAGGAAGCACAACATTTTTATTACAAATGGGGAGCCCTGGCAAAAGTCACCCATCTGGAGCAGAAATATCCACAATTTTCCAGAAAGCGGATAGAAGAAGAAATATCGATTACAGACGAAAGCTCAACCACTTCCGCTACCATACCGTCAGCGAAGTTCGCCCTTGACTACGAATCCATCATCAAATCCACACAGACTCTATCCAGTGAAGTTGTTTTGTCACAACTGCTGGAAAAGTTAATGGCCATTATCATTGAAAATGCAGGGGCTCAGCGAGGTTTCTTTATCTTAAACAGAGAGGGTGACCTTAGTGTCGAGATAATAGCATCCGTCAAACCACACACGATATCAAAAGTCGATTCTCTGAAACTGGATCAACTCAAGAATCTATGTGTAGGCATCGTGACCTATGTCAACAGAACAGGAAAAAGTGTGATACTCAACGATGCAACCCTTGACGGGGATTACACTACAGATCGCTATATTCAAAATAACAGAATAAAATCTGTTTTGTGCAGCCCCATACACAACCAAGGGCGCCTCATCGGCATCATCTATTTGGAAAATAATCTCAGTGCCGGGGCCTTTACCTCAGATCGCATAGAATTACTCAATATTTTGTCCTCTCAGGCAGCCATTTCCATTGAAAACGCCCACCTCTATGAAGGCCTCAAAGAGCGCATGGAAGGTACTGTCGCCCTGTTGAGAATCAACCAGATGTCTGAGGAGACCATCCAGGAAATCATGGCGTATACCCTTGACGAAGCCATTCGCCTCACCGGTAGCAGGCTAGGCTACCTGGGGTTTGTAAACGAAGATGAGACCTCCATGAGTGTTCGGATATGGTCCAATAGGGCCAAACCAAAATACACCATTTCCCGGGCACCGCTGCATTATCCACTGACAGCGTACAGCCTGTGGCGGGAGGCTATCAGCCAGCGCCGTCCCATCATCAGCAACGACCACAAGCCTGCCAGTCAGTGGAATAATGACACACCGGAAGGTCATTTCCGCCTCACCCGTCATATCAATCTGCCTGTCTTCATCAGCGGGAATCTAGTGCTGCTGGCTGGCATCGGTAACAAGGAGACGGCGTATAACGAAACCGATGTCCAACAACTCACACTGATGATGGAGAGCATGTGGCGCATGACTGAACGCAAGCGTGCCACGGATGAACTGCGTCTTACATCGGAACGACTGCAACTCGCCACACGCGCCGCGGGAGTTGGCGTATGGGACTGGGATGTGGTCAAAAACGAACTGAAAATGGATGATTCGATGTATAAACTGTACGGCATTCGGAAGGAAGACTTCGGCGGCGCCTATGACGCATGGGCGCGTACCCTCCATCCCGAGGATAAAAGCTATGCGGAAGGAGAGATTCAAGCCGCGTTGCGCGGTGAACACGAATACGCACCTGAATTCCGTATTCTCAGACCTGATGGTTCCATCCGCCATATCAAAGCGGACTCGAAGACAATCATGGACGATGACGGCAAGCCACTGCGCATGATTGGCACCAATATCGATATCACCGAACGCAAACTGTCGGAACAAGAGATGCGGCAATACAAGGATCATTTGGAAGAGACGGTGCAGCAACGGACAGAAGAGTTGTTACTGGCGCGGGACGCCGCAGAAGATGCGAATAAGGCTAAGAGCACCTTTCTCACGAATATGAGCCATGAGCTGCGCACTCCGCTCAACGCGATTCTCGGCTTCTCCCAGCTGATGCGCAGGGACAAGGCCTTGAATTCCAGCCAGCGCGATAACCTGGAGATCATCAACAACAGCGGCAAATACCTGCTCAAACTGATCAACGATGTGCTGGAGATCGCCAAGATTGAGGCGGGCAAGCTGCAGCTGAAGATCGCCACTTTCGACCTGCATGAACTGGTGCGCGAGGTGGTGGAAATGATGCTGCTGCGGGCGCAACAGAAGGAACTGCAACTAACCCTGGATCAGGCATTGGATCTCCCTCGCTACGTCAGCGGCGACGAGGCACGCATGCGGCAGATTCTGGTCAACCTGGTGAGTAACGCGGTGAAGTTCACTGATAAAGGCAGCGTTACCGTCCGTCTGCACACACTGAAATCTACACACCACCTGTTCATAGAGGTCGAAGACACCGGCCCCGGTATCAGTGAAGTGGATCAGAAAAGTCTGTTCAAACCCTTTGTACAACTTCCTACGGGGAGTAACAAAGGCGGCACCGGTCTGGGACTAACCATCGTGCATCAGTTTGTGCAACTGATGGACGGCAAGATCTCGGTAAAGAGCAGACCAGGCAAGGGAACACGCTTCCGCGTCGAACTACCCATGCAAGAGGCCCATAAGGCCAAAGCACCAGACCTGGCTGAAGAAAAGCAGCTGCGTGTCGTCGGATTGGAGCCGGGGCAACCGACCTATCGCATTCTTAATGTCGAAGATCAGCCGGAGAACCGTCTACTTCTGCACAGACTGCTCGAACCGCTAGGCTTTGAATTGCATGAGGCGGTCAACGGAGAGGAGGCGGTTGCCCAATTCGATCAATGGCATCCCCAGCTGATCTTCATGGATATCCGTATGCCGGTCATGGACGGACTGGAGGCGACCCGGCGGATCAAGGCCAGCGATGCGGGCGCACAACCCTGCATTGTCGCCATCACCGCCCATGCGTTGGAGGAGGAGCGCAGGGAGATCCTTGCGGCAGGGTGTGACGACTTCATCCGTAAGCCCTATACGGAGACCGATCTATTGGATGCCCTGGTGCGCCATCTGGACGTTCGCTTCATCTACTCGGAAGAACCGGTGAAGGAGGCGGCTTCCACCGCCGAGGTGCAATTGGATGAGGCCGCCTTGGCCGATCTGCCCAACGAACTGCTGAACAATTTGGAACAGGCGCTGGTCCGGCTCGACAGCGATGCGGTAAACCGGGTCATCGACGAAATACGCCCCCGCGCTCCCTCGGTGGCGCAGGCTCTGTTCTCCGCGGCCAGGGATTTCCAGTTCGGCAAGATTCTGCAGTTGATCCACACGGATGTCGAACACCAGCCCAACCACCAGCCTGGATCTTCACCCCGTGACGCTGGGGAGCAGTGAAGGTGTAGTCACCCAAACACCCAAGCCTGTTTCAACAGATCTATTCAGTACTGCCCCAACCCCATCTCGATATAGCCGGTGGGACAGACCTCTTTGCAGATATGACAGCCGACACACTTACCGTAGTCGGTCTCCACATAGCGGCCCATCACGCGTTCACCCTTTTTAACGCGGGTAACGGCATCCTGCGGACAGTAGATGACGCAGTTGTCGCACTCGAAGCAGAAGCCGCAACTCATGCAGCGTTTCGACTCGGTGACCGCCGTCTCCTCGTTGAGGCCGTTGAAGCGCTCGATCATGCTGCCTAACACATTGGATACATTCACATCCAGCTCATCCCGGGCATTCAACGGCTGGTATGCAAAGTGCCCCGTGAACATGGCATTCGTCTTCACCACGTCTGCATCGGCGCGATTCTCGAAGTTGTGAACAGACCAGTTGGCGCTGTTGGTGCCCCAGGTCTCACCATGATTGTACTCTTCCGGCGATAGATCTTTCTGCGCCAGCTCCTGGAGAAGATCGAAGTGGTGACCTTCCACTTTCGGGCGGTCGCCGACCGCTTCGCCAAGCAGAAAGCTGTGTATGCCCTGCACGGCAATGGAGGCTTGGCCGATGGCGGTTGTCAATAGGTGCGGATTAACAGCATCGCCGCCTACGAAATGGCCGCTCTTTCCTTTGACTTGCATGCTTCGATCGGCATCGATCAGGTTCCAGTCGTTGGCAATACCATCGATACCTTCGTAGTCACCGGTCTGTCCTGTTGCCGCGACAATCAATCTGCACTCGATTTCGAAGGGCTCGCCATTGGCTTCCATCTTGCCGGAGGACCAGTCAACCGGTTGCACTTTCAAGGCACAGGCATGGCCCTGGTCATCCAGCATGACCTGGAGGGGGGCCAGGCTGTCATGGACCTCCACTCCTTCGGCGATACAGGCCTCCAGTTCATGCTTGGTGCAGGGGGCCTTGGTGATGGGACGTCGATAGACCAACCAGCAATCGGAATCGCTGCGCTTGGTTATCTGCTCATCGCGCTGGCTGCCGGATCCGTCAAACACAGCCTGTGGGCACTCCGCGGCATCCAGTTCGGCCACTTCCCCGATACGCTTGGCCACTGCTGCCACATCCATAGCGGTGTCGCCACCACCAATCACCAGGATACGACCATCGAGATATTTCAGAGAACCATCGTTGAAGGCCTTCAGGAAGGTCATCCCATCCACGCAGTTGGGGGCCTCGCCGCCTTCGACGCGCAGCGGCTTGCCCACCACGGTGCCGACGCTCCAGAAGATGGCGTGGTATTCTTTGTCCAGGGCTTCGACCTTAACCTCCCGCCCCACACGGGTATTCAGTTTCACATCGATACCACCCACATCGAGGATTCGCTGGATCTCATGTTCCAGCACATCCCGGGGAATACGGTAGCCGGGAATACCGAATACCATCTGCCCCCCCAGGGCGTTGTGTTCCTCAAAGATGGTGGACCGGTGACCGAGACGACGCAGAAACAACGCCGCTGCCAGGCCGGCGGGACCACCGCCGATAATCGCCACCCGCTTTCCGGAGTCGGCTTCCGGCTTGCTGAAGGCAAGATTATTCTGGCGCGCCCAATCCCCAATATATTGCTCGATGGAGTTGATGCCGACACTACCGTCCAGGCTGTTACGGTTACAACCCTCCTGGCAGGGTGCCGGACATACGCGCCCCATGATCGCCGGGAAGGGATTGGCCAATGTCATACGCTCGAAGGCGTACTGCTGCCAGGGCTTGTCGCCCTCGGGTTTGTCCAGTCCGCGCACGATGGATAACCAACCACGAATATCGTGCCCTGAAGGGCAGGCATTTTGACATGGCGGCGTGCGCTGGATATAGGTCGGACAGATGTAAGACTCCCCCTGGCTTACGACATCCCTATTCCAGTCGTAAGGTTGGTCGTCGCCATCCGCATAACGTCGATATGTTGGGTCGGTATCACTCATTCTTTATTCACTCCATGCATAACCGCATTGCCTATAATTCTCACTCTACGATTCCGTCGGAAATTGGTTCACAGTCTACCCGATCAAGTTAAGCAAAAGTTTTTTAAAAGTGACTTAAAGGGGACGTGTAACCGATCACCTTTTACTAGATTAAGGGTGGAATTAGCAACTTATGCCACACATTTTCCCTAATCAGAGACAGAAATAATTCGATGTAAATCAGGAATAACTATCTATTGATAAAAAAAATCTATAAGGATTTAGGTTCGTCAATAACCTAAGAACTATACGTTTGTGATTGGAAAAAGTGCAGCTAGAATATAAGGATATGCTGCAGCGATAGGCAGGATTCCGCAGCAAGGACAAGGGTAAGCAAACCCATTAGCCCTGCCACACCATTTGTGCCTCATTTTTTATGCTCTCATAATCTGCGGCCGCCTGGTAGTTTTAGGACAGGAGGCAGCTGTACGCTACGATATACGCATTATAAGTTGTTCCTATTTTAAGCGTAACGTCTATAAATAAAGTAAGGAGTCGTTGATAGGATTACATGACGCAACGGATTGTAAGGGTAATGGTTGGCTTACCACCCTGCATACGAAGCAATGACAACATAATTACCAGGTTGAGAAGCAGCAGATGCACTGTTTATTACATCTTGTGCAAAATGAACTCGCAACCCTGGGATACACGGACCTATCTCTGCTCAGCGAGACAGATGCGTTTCGTATCATTCGTGCATGCACGCATGACAAACAGGCCGTTCTGATCAAGGCCCCTGTTTCCTCTAACCCATCAGCGAAACTCATCCATCAACTCGAACACGAATTCGGTATCGCATCCGATCTGAATACGGAATATGTGGTAAGACCGTGTAAAATAGAACGCAGCACAAGCCTGACCGCACTGATCCTGGAGGACTGTGCCTGCCAACCGCTTTCAACGTTGCTGAAGGCGCCCTTGGAAATTGATCACTTCCTGACCCTCGCCGTGGGCATCACCTCGGCATTGGCGGAGATCCATCGCTGTGGGTTGGTGCATAAGGATATTACCCCGGCAAACATCTTTGTGACTGCCGACGGCGGGATCAGACTTAGCGGATTCGGGATCGCCTCTAGGCTCTCCCGGGAACGGCAGGCACTCGCGGATCCCCAGGAGATAGCCGGCACACTTGCCTATATGGCGCCGGAGCAGACCGGCCGTATGAACCGTTCCATAGATACCCGTAGCGACCTCTATGCCCTGGGGGTTGTTTTCTACCAAATGCTCACCGGCCGACTGCCTTTCGATGCCAGCGATGCCATGGAGTATGTGCACAGCCACATCGCCATCCAGCCTAAGCCCCCGCAGCAACAGCGGTCGACAATCCCGGCCCCGCTCTCGAAGCTTGTCATGAAACTCCTGGCAAAGGCCGCGGAAGAGCGTTACCAGACCGCCGAAGGGCTGAAGATTGATCTGCAACGCTGTCAGGATGAGTGGCTCGAAGGAAAATCCATCGAGCCCTTCGAGCTGGGCAAGCAGGACATCTCCAACCACCTGGTGATCCCGGAAAAACTCTACGGGCGAAGCAATGAAGTGAAAAGACTGCTCAGCAGTGTAGATCGGGTCGTCAGCAATGGTAACGTGGAAATGGTGCTGGTATCGGGCTATGCCGGGATCGGTAAATCGGCGTTGATCAACGAGATGCATCGCTCCCTGGTCACACCCAACGCCCTCTATGCCGAAGGTAAATTCGATCAATACAAGCGCGACACCCCCTACGCAACCCTTGCCCAGGCGCTGCAGGGCCTTGTTAGGCATATTCTGGGCAGTGGGGAGGAGGAGTTAGCCCAATGGCGGGATGTGTTAATCCAGGCCTTGGAGCCCAACGCCTCGCTCGTCATCGACCTGGTACCTGAGCTGGTCACGCTTATCGGTGAACAGCCACCGGTTGCCGAAGTGCCGCCCCAAGACGCACAAAACCGCTTTAACCGGGTCATTCAACAGATCATCAATGTCTTTGCACAGCCCGAACATCCCCTAGTCCTATTTCTGGATGATCTGCAGTGGCTGGATGCCGCCAGCCTGCAGCTGCTTGAGTATCTGCTGACCAATCCCGGCACCACACATCTGCTGCTGCTAGGGGCCTATCGGGACAACGAGGTGGGCCCCAGCCATCCCCTGAGACGCAGCATCGAGACGATTCGCAACAGCGGAGTACGGCTCTCACAGATCGAGTTAAAACCACTTGTCGAAGAGGATCTATGTCAACTCATCGCCGACACGCTGCACACAAAGCGAGCAGATATTCTTCCCCTTGCGCAGCTGGTACAGGAGAAGACTGGCGGCAATCCCTTTTTCATCACGCAGCTTCTGAGCACACTGGCAGATGAGAATCTGCTCACCCTCAATCCGCTGACAACCGAGTGGCGCTGGGATCTGGACAGTATCAAGTTGAAGGGCTACTCGGACAACGTCATCGATCTAATGGTTGGCAAACTGGACAGCTTACCCGATCAGACCCAGAAGGCCCTTAAACAGTTCGCCTGTCTTGGCATGACCTTGAAGACCAGCACCCTGGCCAGGGTTTACGGCGTATCGGAAGAGACGCTGCAGGACTCCCTCTGGGCAGCGCTGCAGCTTGGCCTGGTGCTCCACCAGAAAGAGGGCTATCGCTTCCTCCACGACAAAGTGCGGGAGGCCGCCTATTCACTGGTATTCGAACAAGAGCGCCCCCGTGTTCATTTACACATCGGTAACCAGTTACTCGAACTGTTCTCTGCAACTGAACTGACTGAGCATCTGTTCGACGTTGTAAACCATCTCAACCTCGCTGCTGATTTGATCGACCTTAAGGAGAAACGGCTAGGGTTGGTGCGCCTCAATCTGCGTGCCGGGCTAAAGGCAAAGGCCTCCGCAGCCTTTATCACCGCTGCCGACTATTTCAACAAGGGGCTCAAGATCCTTGGGGCCGATCCCTGGTCGATGGATTACGACCTCGCCCTGTCACTGTATGCCGAGGCGATTGAAGGGGAGTATTTAAAGACCCAATACGAAGCCGCGTTGGCTATGGCAGACGACGCCATGGCACATGCGCGCACCCCCCTTGACCGGGCCAAGCTGGGTCGACTCAAGGTCCTGATTTACACGCAGATACCCGACTACCGGCGGTCGATCGAAACCGGCCTGTCCGAGCTCAAGGCATTGGGAATAAGTCTTACTGACACCCCCCCTGAAGCGGTGGATCTCGCAGAGATTGATAAACTTCCTCCGATGACGGACCCGGTCCAGTTAATGGCCATGGAAATCATGATTACGCTGATCGGTTCAGCTTACATCGTCGATCCCAAAACCCTCTGCAATTTAACCTACACAATGGTTGAAATGAGCAGAAAGTTCGGTAACTCAGCGCCGTCGATTTATGCCTATGGCCTGTTTGGCGTCCTGTTGGTCGATCAGGGAAAAGTCGAACAGGCCTACCAGTTCGGCAAGGCTGGCCTTACTCTCTGCACCGATCTCAAGGCGCCAGAAATGCAGAGCATGGCCTTGAATATGTTCAACAGCTGTATCCGACACTGGAAAGAGCCGCTGAACAGCGCTTTGCCCGACATGGCGAAAGGTGTCGAAGTCGGATTGGCTTATGGCGATATCGAAAACGTCGCCTACTGCGCCAACCACTATTGCAACAACCTGTTGTTCTCCGGCACTGCCCTGGAGCAGGTGGAGAGCACGGTGGATTATCATCTCGCTCTGGTGAAGAAACTGCGGCAGTGGTATGCCGTTGGATTCTTGAATATCACCCGCCAAACGACGCACAATCTTGTATCGCCTTCGAGCACCCCTGGCTCTCTCAATGGCGACTATGTCAAGGAAGATGAGTTGTTGCCCACGCTCATCGAGAACAACAACTATACCCTGCTGTTCTGGTTCTATACGGCAAAGACCGTTTTGAATGTTCTGTTCGGCCGCTGTGAAGAAGCCACCCAGTTTGCTGAAAAGGCAAAACCTCATGAAAAGAGCTCCCTGGGTCTTATCGCGGTGGGTGAGCTGGTTTTCTATCACAGCCTGGCTGTACTGGGCCGCTGCCGGGGAGCCGACAAATCCCTGCCAGGATCCGATAAAGCCGTTCTGAAAGAGAGCAAGACGCGACTCTCCCACTTGGCCGATCATGCCAGGGAAAACTTCCGCCACAAATACGACCTGATACTGGCCGAGGAGGCTCGGGTTGAGGGTCGGATTCTCGAGGCCATGAAAGGTTATGAAAAAGCGATCGCCGGCGCTCTGGATAACGGGTTCATTCACGAAGCCGCCTTGGCCTACGAATTGACGGCCAAATGTTACCTCGGCCATGACATGCAGGAGTCATCCCGACTTCAGCTGCTCCAGGCCAGTGCGCTTTACGCGCAATGGGGGGCTGCGGCAAAGGTTCGTGACTTAGCGGCGCAGTTTCCCCACTGGCTGATGCCTGAGGGCGCTGACGATAAGGCTGAGACTGGCCTGGACGGCAGACTCGACGCAATCACCATGGTAAAGGCGTCCCAAGCGGTGTCGAGTGAAATCGAACTGGCGAAACTCATTCAAACACTGATGATCAATGCAGTTGAAAATGCCGGCGCGGACAGGGGGCTGTTGGCCACTCCCGGTAGTGATGGGATGGAGGTGGAGGCAGAGGCCAGGGCCGGAGAAAATGGCATTCTCGTGACACCCGTACGCACCCCAATAACCGACATAGATTGCGCTCACTCCATCATCAATACAACCACACATACCCTGAAGAGCATCATTATCGATGACAGCTCACATCCCGAGTCCATGGCTGACGACCCCTACTTACGCCAGGGAAAGGCGAAATCGATACTTTGCCTGCCCCTCATAAGGCACGGCAATCTGGCGGGTGTTTTATACCTCGAAAACTCCCAAACCCCTGGTGTATTCAACCAGAACCGGCTGGCTGTACTGGATGTCCTGGCTACCCAGGCGGCGATCTCTCTGGAGAATTCCCATCTCTACGACACCCGTAGAGAGAGCGAGGAAAAGTTCCGCGCCTTGCTGCAAAAGGTCCAGGCCGCCGTGGTGGTACACGGCACTGACACACAGATCCTCACTGCCAACACCATGGCCCAGGATTTACTCGGCCTGAGCGAAGCACAGTTGTTGGGCAAGACCGCCATCGATCCCGACTGGCACTTTCTGCGAGAGGATGAGAGCCTGCTGCCGCCGGAAGAGTTCCCGGTCAATCGGGTACTGGCGTCAAAACATGCGCTGCAAAACACTGTTATCGGCATAGATCGTCCTGACCGGATAGAGATCTTATGGGCCCTGGTAAACGCCGCACCACTGTTTAATGAAACGGGCGGCATCACCCATGTCATCGTCAGTTTCTCCGATATCTCGGAGCGTAAAAGGGCCGAACAACAGCTGACCGCCAGCGAACAGCTGTTCCGTACCCTGGTGGAAAACTCCCCGGATCACATTGCACGCTATGACCTGAATCTGCGCCGCGTCTATCTCAATCCAGCCTTGCAAAAACTGTTCACCGCACCCTTGAATCAGGTACTGCAGAAAACCAGCAAGACGGACTCACCCCTACTCGACCCTAAAGCCTATATGGCCAACCTGCAACAGGTGATTGATAGCGGGCTCGAGATTTCCGATGAGATCGCTTTCCGTACAGCACAGGGGCAGGTCCATTGGGCCAACTCCCGTTTCGCCCCTGAACTCAATACCGATGGTAAAGTCCAGTCCGTACTGGTTATCTCCAACGATATAACCGAGCAAAAACAGGCCGAGATAGAACGCCTGGATCACATGCATTTTCTCGAGAGCCTTGACCGGATCAATCGAGTGCTGCAAACACAGGGCACTTTCGAAAAAACCATGAGCACAGCCTTAAGTGAGGTGCTCGATATCTTCGATTGTGACCGCGCTTGTCTGATCTACCCCTGCGACCCGGATGCCGAGACCTGGTCCGTACCCCTGGAGAGTACTCGACCGGCGTTCCCCGGTGCCGGTCCCCATGGCCCCCAGCCCATGGAAGAGGAGATGGCCGCCGTGATGCGCGCCCTGCTTGAGAAGGAGCGCCCGCTGCGGATCGGGCCGGAGGGGGACTATCCCATAACCCCGCTGGCCAGAGAGAAGTACAACACCCGCGCCGTTCTGGCCACCATTTTACGCCCCAAAGCGGACAAGCCCTGGCAGTTCGGTCTCCAGCAGTGTTCCCATGAACGTAGCTGGAGCGACCAGGAGGTGCGTCTGTTCGAGGAGATCGGACACCGCCTCTCCGACGGCCTCAACAGCCTACTGAGCACACGCGACATGCGCCAGAGCGAGGCGCGTTTCCGCCTGGTGTTCGAGAGCTCCCCTGTATCGATACAGGAAGAGGACTACTCAGCCGTCAAAGCACATCTGGAATCGCTGCGCCCCGAGTATGGAGACGACCTTGCCACTTACCTGGTCGATCACCCGCAAGTGGCGCACGAGTGTGCAGCGCTGGTGCGCATCATCGATATCAATCAAGCCGCACTGCGGCTTCACCAGGCCGGCACCAAGGAGGAGTTTCTCAGAGATCTGCCACAGATCTTCATACCGGAAACCGTGCCAGCCTATCGCCAAATACTCGTTTCCCTGATGCGTGGTGAGACCCACTTACGCGTGGAATCGGAGATCAGGACGCTGACCGGACAGCGACACCCCATCGACATCTTCATCTCGGTCTGTTCCGGTTATGAGCAGAGTCTTGGCCGAGTATTGGTCTCCCTGGTTGACATCTCCGAGATAAAACAAGCGGAACAGGAGCGGCAAGAACATTTACACTTTCTCAAGAGTCTGGATCGGATCAATAAAGTCCTGCAGTCAGAAGGCAGCATAGAGGAGATATTGAAACGCACCCTGGATGAGGTGCTGGATATCTTCGACTGCGACCGCACCTATCTTCAATATCCCTGTGACCCCGATGCCAGTGCCGAGTGGTGGATGCCCATGGAGCGCTGCAAGCCAGAGTATCCCTCGACCCTAGCACCCGGCGGACGTCTGCCCTATCACCCCCATATCGAAGAGACCCTGCGCGCCATGCGCGACAGAGACACACCGATACGTCTTGGACCCGAAACCGATCATCCTATTCCAGCAGAGATCACAGAAAATCTGGGGGTTCGCTCGCTACTGGCGATAGCGCTACGCCCCAAGGTGGACCGCCCCTGGCATTTTGGTATCCACCAGTGTAGTCACGATCGTATCTGGACCGACCAGGAGTCCAGGCTGTTCCAGGAGATCGCCCATCGCTTTTCGGATGGCCTCAACAACCTGCTGATTACAAGGGACCTGCGCGAGAGCGAGGAGCGCTTTCGCCTGGTATATGAAAACTCGCCGGTATCTGTCCGGGAAGAGGACTTTTCAGCCGTCAAGTCCCGCCTCGACGAGTTTACAATGAACTATGGCGATGACCTCGAGGACTACCTCTTGGCACATCCGGAGAGTGTAAAAGAGTGCGCCGCACTGGTACGCATCGTCAATGTCAACAACGCCACCCTGGAACTCCATGAAGCAGACAGCAAGGCGGAGCTCTTCGATGGGCTGCCGAAGACCTTCATCCCGGAATCCTATGATGCCTTTCGTAAAGAACTGATGGCCATCGCTAAAGGCGAGACAGAGCTGATACTCGATGGCGTGGTGCAAACTCTGAGCGGAAAACGCCGTGACGTCAGCATCTCTTTTTCCGTCTGTCCCGGCTATGAAGACAAGCTCAGCAAAGTCTTTGTTTCCATGTTCGACATCACGCAACGTAAAGTGGACGAAGAGAACCTGCGCTTGGCAGCCAGCGTCTTCTCCACCAGTCAGGAAGGGATCCTCATCAGCGATGCCGACAACCGCATTATCGATATCAATCCAGCCTTCACCCGCCTCACCGGCTACAGCCGCGAAGAGACACTCGGACAAAACCCAAGCTTCCTCAGTGCCGGACGACAGAACCCCACTTTCTATGCCGAAATGTGGCAATCGATCCACAGCACGGGTGAGTGGCAGGGAGAGATCTGGAACCAACGTAAATCAGGAGAGATCTTTCCCGAGCTGCTCTCCATCGTCGCTATCAAGGACGACCAGGGACGCCTGCAACACTATGTAGGCGCATTTACGGATATCAGCATGATCAAACAGCATGAAGCCGACCTGGACCGCATCGCCCACTACGACATGCTCACCTCGGTACCCAACCGGCGTCTGCTCGGTGACCGTCTGGAGCAGGCCATTGCCCATGCCCGGCGTCACGAAAAAAATCTTGCCGTCTGCTACCTCGATCTCGATGGTTTCAAACCAATCAATGACCAGTTCGGCCACGAGGGTGGGGATCGCATGTTGATCGAGATCGCCCACCGCCTGGAGACGATGTCGCGCGCCGAGGATACCGTCTCCCGCCTGGGGGGGGATGAGTTCGTGTTGCTATGGAGTGACATTGGCAGCGAAACCGATTGCGCCAATGCTCTGGAACGGGTGCTGAACAAGGTTGCCGAACCCATGCTGCTGGATAATCAAATGGCGTCGGTCTCAGCCAGCATCGGCGTGACCCTCTATCCGGACGATAATGTGGATGCCGACAGCCTGCTGCGCCATGCCGACCACGCCATGTACATGGCGAAACAACTCGGCAAGAACCGCTACCAGATCTTCGACGCACGACTGGAACGGCAGATATCCGCACAGGTCGAGCTGATGGAAAAGATAAGCCGTGGGCTGGAGCGGGGTCAGTTTGAACTCTACTACCAGCCAAAAGTGGACTATACAACCTGTGAAACGGTTGGTGCAGAGGCGCTGCTGCGCTGGAATGATCCGGTACTCGGGCTGGTGGGACCCAAGGAGTTTATCTCACTGATCGAAAACGACATCCTAGCGTTCCGCATGGGGCGCTGGGTGATGGAGCAGGCTATACAACAGGCGAGGATCTGGTACGAAAAGGGGATTACCCTGCCGATCAGCATCAATGTCTTCCCGCGCCATCTCAAGAACCGCACCTTTGTCGATGACCTGCGCAGTACCATCGCATCGATCTGGCCGCAGATGCCGCGAAATCAACTGGTGATAGAGATTGTCGAGACCAACGACTTAGAGGAGCTGGAACCCATCGAACAGGTGATCAAGCAGTGCTTGGGGATGGGAATCGGCTTCTCCCTGGACGACTTCGGCACCGGCTACTCCTCGCTGGTCTATCTGCGCCGCCTGAGCATCCAAGAGTTGAAGATCGATCAGTCCTTCGTGCGTGACATGCTCGAAGACCCAGAGGACGAGGCTATCGTCGTCGGCGTGATCAGACTTGGCCAGGCCTTCGGACTGCAGGTGGTCGCCGAGGGCGTGGAGACCACCGAACAGGCTCAGTATCTGGTAGATATTGGTTGTCACATCGTCCAGGGTTACGGGATGGGACGGCCCATGCCTGCCCATACCTTAGAGAAATGGTATGCAGCATTTAACGCTATGGAGTTGAACGTATGCCGCAAATAGAACATTTCCAAGCAATCGAGTGGGAGGAGTCAATGGCCACCGGCATTGACTCAATCGATAAGCAGCACCACTATCTCGTCGAGACCCTGCAGGAGATGAACACAAAATTACTTGACGATGACAGTGAGATATTGCTGAGCCATGTGGTCAAAGATCTGCTCGGCTATGCCCTCATGCATTTTGAAACCGAAGAGGCACTGATGCAACGCTATGACTACGCCACGGCCTGTCCCGAGGAGGCACAGGCCCATATCGCTCAGCATCGCGATTTCTCGCACCAGGTTGTGACTGTACGCGACCAACTGCGTGAAGGACAAAAGGTTTCGCGCGTAGAGATACTGCGATTTCTTAATCATTGGCTGCGCGACCATGTACTTGGTATCGACCAGTCACTGGGCAGATTTTTGCGAGAGAAAATGAGATAAGATAATTTGGTGCCATTACCACATGAGAATAGAAACAACACCTGACAACGGAGATATGGTAAAACCAAACGCGAGAAAACCTATGAGCACTTCTCAATACAACAAAGTATTGGTTGTTGACGACAACGCCTCCAATCTCAAGTTGTTAATTGAGCTATTGACCAAGGAGGGTTATACCGTCTATCCCGCCATCAACGGCGAACTCGCATTGGAGTTCGTCAAAGCGATGCTACCAGATCTCATCCTACTGGACATCAAGATGCCCGGGCTTGACGGCTATGATGTTTGCCAACAGCTCAAAACCAATCAAACGACTAATTCCATCCCCATCATTTTCCTCAGTGCCCTGGAAGATGAACACGACAAAGTGAAAGGCTTTCAGGCAGGTGGTGTGGACTATATCACCAAGCCATTCCAACCGGAGGAGCTGCTGGCCAGGGTTGGCAACCAGCTACGCCTGCGAGAACTCTCCGAAGGACTGGAACATGAGGTTAACACACGCACCCTCAAACTCAGCCTTACCAACAATCAACTTAAGGAGGAGATCATTCACCGCAAAGAGGTTGAGGAGGCATTACGCGAAAGCCGACAGCGCTTGGGCAACATTGTCTTCAACAGCCCGGGCGCCATCTATCGTTGCGCCAATGATGAACATTGGAGTATGGAATTCATCAGCGCCGCCATCACCCAGATCACCGGCTTTCCGAGCGAGGATTTCCTGCATAACCAGGTGCGCTCTTTCGCCAGCATTATTCACCCAGATGACCGCCAGAGCGTTGCCGATGGGGTGGCAAGTGGCCTGGCAAAAGATGGTCGCTATGCGATGGATTTTCGCCTAGTGGCAGCAGATGGCAGACTCCGCTGGGTGCACAAACACGGCCTGGCCGTGTTCACCTCCGATGGCAAAATAGCCTGCCTCGATGGCATCATCGTCGATATTACCGAACAGCGAAAAGCACAGGAGTTGCTGACACTCAACACTGAACGCATGGAGGCCCTGCTGCAATTGTACGAGATGAATCATGCAAACGAGGATGAGCTTATGCGTTTCGCCTACGAATCGGCGATCCGACTGACCCGTAGCAAGCTGGGATATCTGGGACTGATGAGTGAAGACCAAACCACCCTCGATATAAAATATTGGTCACCGGAGGCAATGGCCGAGTGCACCGTAGCAGGCAAACCGCATCTCTTTCCACTGCAAAGCGCAGGGCTGTGGGGGGAAGCCGTACGTCAACGCCGACCGATCATCACCAACGATTATAACGCACCCAATCCGTGGAAGAAGAGCACACCGAAAGGTCATGTCAAATTGATTCGCCACATGAATCTACCCGTAATCATCGACGATAAAATCGTGCTGGTGGCCGGCGTTGGAAATAAAGAGGAGGATTACAATGAAGGTGATGTACAACAGCTTAGGCTGCTGGTGGAAGGTATGTGGCGTCTGATCGAACGCAAGCGTACAGAATTGAGCTAAACCATTGTTTTAGTGATCTTCTGCTTTGCGTCAACCCGTAGCTAGGTAAGTATTTGAGCGGACAATCTGGCAGCCAAATACACAATTGATTCCTCGTGCAGCCCCTGCAATCCAGGCTACATTGGCCCATGCCTTTCACTGTGCGGCAAAGTGGTCAATTCCATATAAACGTCTATGCTTGCTCATATAGCCAGCGGAAGGCGGACAATGGAAACACCGGGACTCACCCATCTCCGTAATATAGCAATTGATGAAACGGTATCGACCCCTATACCGCGTACCCTGCTGCTGCGGAAAACACTCCTTCTGGCCTTACCCTTCTTAGCTATTTTCGGCATTGCCATTGTGAGCTATTTCAACCAGCAGGCATCGGCGGTTGAAGAACATGCACGCAAGATGAACGAACTTGCCAACCATGACCTCTATCTGACACTGCAACAGATCCTGCGCAATATAAAAGGCGATATCAGACTGTTGGCGAGCAACCCCTTGCTGGTAAAGGTCATGAATAATCCGGGGGGAAGCGATGCACAACGGCTCAGTGAACAATGGATAGTTTTTTCCGCGCAAAAGCGCATCTACGACCAACTCCGGCTGTTGGATCTTCAGGGTCGGGAGGTACTACGCATCAACTTGAACACCGATGGGGCAAGCCTGGTTCCGCAACAACATTTACAAGACAAATCCGACCGCTACTATTTTAAGGAAGCCATGACACTTCTTCCTGGAGAGATCTATCTTTCTCCCCTAGATCTGAATGTTGAAAACAACCGGATAGAGCAGCCCCTGAAACCAATGCTGCGCATAGGCCTCCCAGTGACCAATGACAAAGGAAATAAGATTGGACTGCTCATTCTTAACTATCTTGCTCTCAACATAATGAATGAGATCGATATCCATGACGTACTGACAGACAGTCAAAGTCATCTTATCAATCAAAATGGCTACTATCTCCGCTGCCCATCCAGGGACAGGGAGTGGTTGTTCATGTACC